>JANPOX010000035.1:0-4909 GCA_031428235.1 Bacteroidia bacterium
TGCTTTTAAACATACTTTTTTTACTGATGCTAAAATGGGCGCCAGCACCCGCAGTGAATTTCAGCACATTATGATCAAAGCGGCAGCATCGGATAATTACCCGGGTGATAAACCTACAAAGGCATGTCATATGCGTGATGCGTTCGTTCAAACCTATGCTTTTCAAAAAGGTTTAGAATTGGATGGCAGACGATGTAAACACGTAATCGTTTTTAAAAACGGTGCGTACTGGGGCATTTATGAGTTGAGAGAAGCTTTTGAAGAAGACTATACCGATTATTATTATAACCAGCCGGATATTATGGAATTAAAATATTGGGGCATGTATGTAAATACTCCTCCAATGGCTTGGCAAAATGATTGGGCTAACTTATATAATTTTGTCATGAGTAATTCAATGACCAATGTTGCCAATTATGCCTACGTTGATTCTGCTTTAAGTTTTAAAAGCCTGGTAGACTATATGATTTATAATTCATATGTTGTTAATACCGATTTTATTAACTGGAATTCTGCCTGGTGGAGAGGAATGGATGTTAATAAGGATAAACACAAATGGAGGTATTACATGTGGGATATGGATAATGTGTATGATCTCGGAGAAAATTTTTCAGGACTTCCCACAACCGACATGGACTCAGATCCTTGTGATTACACCAATGTTTTTCAAAATGCTGGTCCACAAGAAGGGCATCCGGATATTCTTGAAAAATTGCTAACCAATCCTGATTTTAAATCATTTTATATCAACCGTTATGCTGATCTCTTAAATACTGCTTTAAAATGTGAAAAAATAATGGAGCATTATAATTATTTTAAAACAATTTTAACTCCTGAAATGCCTCGCCAGGTAGCAAGGTGGGGTGGGTCAATGACACAGTGGAATAACAATATGGATACATTGGAAGCAAAAATTCTGGCTCGTTGTACTTACATAGAATCTAAAATTAAAAGTTGTTATAATGTGAGTGGCCCTTACGATATCACTGTCGATATTGATCCTCCGGGGGCAGGAACAGTGAAACTAAATTCCCTTTACCTCACCGATTATATTTGGTCAGGTAAATATTTTGGTGGTGTGAAAATGAATTTCCTGCAGACGGTATCCGATACAGCCCTCTATGAATTTGATCATTGGGAATTTAAAAACCATGTACCTTCTGACAACACAACTGATGATAGTGTATCTATTCAGTTAACAACAAGTGATAATGTAATAGCGCATTATAATGAGAAAACAAAAGAAGTTGTTTTTCCTACAGCCTTTACTCCAAACGGTGACGGAAGAAACGATATATTGGCACCGTTAGGTACAAGAAATGTAAAAACAATGACGATGCAGATCTGGAACCGTTGGGGAGAAATGGTTTTCAGTTCATCTGATATGAAAGGTTGGGATGGAAATTATAAAGGTTCGCCTGCTCAAACAGGTGTGTACGCTTACCTTATAAACTATGTCAGATCAGATGGTGAGGAAAAAGTCCTAAAAGGAAACATAACCTTAATCAGATAATTTATACGCTGTTTTTAATTTAAATTAAGCTCATGAAAAAATATTTATTCGTCGTTACCTTATTTATTTCATCATTAGGATATTCCCAGGATGTTCATTTTTCTCAGATTCAGGATGCGCCATTATGGTTAAATCCGGCTAATGCCGGTTTTATGAATGGTTATTTCAGGGCTGTAGCAAATTATAGAAATCAATGGATGGCTATGGGAAATGCGTTTCAAACGATGGCTATTTCAGTAGATGGATCTACTCTTAAAACTAAAAAAAACAAGGCCTATTTAGGACTCGGTTTATTTATATTTAATGATAGAGCGGGCATGGCAAAAATGGGTACCACTCAGGCACAAATTCATATCAATGCCATTATTAAGACCAGCAAAAAAAGCAGGTTAGGTGGCGGTGTATATATAGGATTTAATCAGAACAGTGCTAATTATGCTGCTCTTACCTACGGAAATCAGTATAACGGAAAAGAGATTGATAACTCGATAGGAAATGGAGAAGTTGTTACTTATACATCATTTTTAAATTCAGATGTAGGGGCAGGATTAAATTATGAATTTTCTTCTGCTACAATTGATATGTTGCGTGATGATGTTTTTAGTTTAAAAATTGGAGCTGCTGTGCATCACATGAATCAACCCGTTCAAAAATTTGCATCAGGGTCTTCTTATCGCCTTCCAATGCGTTTTGTAGGAAATATACAATCGCGTGTAGATATTAAAGGCACAAAGTTTTCTGTATTACCAAGCTTAATTTATTTAAAACAAGCATCTGCTACAGAAATTACATTGGGTACACACATCCGTTATCGTTTTAAAAACGCCACTAAATTAACCGGTGTAAAATCTGAAACAGGTATAAATATTGGTGTTTATTACAGGGTTAAGGATGCCATTATTCCTCAGGTATATTTGGATATGGGTAAATATGCTATTGGTGTTGCTTATGATTTAAATATTTCCAAATTTAAACAGGTAAGTAAAATGAATGGTGGTTTTGAAATCTGCTTAAAGTTTATGTCGCTTGATGATGCGTTATTTAAACGTAAGAGAGAGCACGGATTGTAATTTTTCTATCCCATTACAAATGGCAAATTCCCTGTCACTTCGCGCGAAGTCGAGAAGCGGTTTAAGAATAAATAATTTGTTCTCTCCCGAAAGTTTTCAGAAATAATCGAACAGACAAGTATCACAACCGGACTTTTTTTTGTCCATTTAAAACACCAAAAATATCTTGAATTAATTTTCTTTTATTTGGATAAATATTTGGGCGCGTTCTCCAAAGAGGCAGTCGAACCGGGCTGTCACTGCAAGTCCCGCATTTCGCTGAAGCTACATCCGGGAGCTTTTCGTTTGCATCCCTCGCGCAAGACCTTAAACTGCTTTGTTAATTCCTTTGGCTCTTTTGTTGAAAAGGTTTGAAACCATTAAAGTATTAGTTATTTATATTTGATTAATGGCATTATTGGAAAAAGAAACCGAAAAATTATTTTATTCTATTGGCGAAGTCGCTGATATGTTTGATGTGAACACATCTTTAATACGCTTTTGGGAAAAAGAATTTGATGTCATTACACCTTCAAAAAATAAAAAAGGTAACCGCCTCTTCACCAAAAAAGATATCGAAAATTTTAAACTGATCTTTCATTTCGTAAAAGAAAAAGGATATACGTTACAAGGCGCCAAGGATAAATTAAAAGGTGGTGTCAAAGAATCAGACCAGGTAAAAGTAGAGGTTATTGATAAACTGAAAAGCATCAAAGAACAACTTTTAAAAATAAAAAACACTTTATAGTTATCTTTATTTTTAAGAAGACCATCAACGCATATTCAACTCCTTCGGAGTTGTGACATTTATTTTTTTTCCATTTATTATTCGTATTTGACCCTTGGTAGGGTCAATGTAATGTTGTATAATTAATTATTTTACCCACTAAAGGACTCTGAAACAGTCTACCGCGAATAATAACAAACATTCAATTAATGCAACTCTAAAGGAGTTGAATGTATTTTTTTATTTTATAAATAGTTGCCTTTTAAAAATTAAACCCCTCTTTTTAAATTTTAAACTCGAGTAAATTCTGTAAATTTAAACCATGACATTGAATAGAAAATTAGCGCCCGAATTTAAAACGATCGATAAAATTGATATCCAGCATGCTGTTGAAAACACATTGGATAATGGTATTAAAGTATATACAATTGATAGCGGTTCACAGGAACTCACCAAGATTGAATTTGTGTTTAAGGCAGGAATGTATTACCAATCCCAGCCTTTATTGGCCTCTGCTGCTAATAATTTGTTAGAAACCGGAACAAAGAATTATACGGCTAATGAATTGTCTGACAATATTGATTTTTTTGGATCTTTCTTTGAATGTGCTGTTGAGCAGGATTATGCCTCTTTAGCTTTATTCAGCTTAAACAGATTCCTTGATAAAAGTTTGCATTATGTGGAGGATATTATTAAGAATCCAATCTTTCCTAAAGATGAATTTGATATTTATATTTCTAATAAAAAGCAAAAGCATATTGTTAATTCTGAGAAGGTAAATGTTCTGGCGCGTCGCCGCTTCACAGAACTTGTTTTTGGAGAGCATCATCCTTATGGTATTTCTGTGAAAGATGAGGATTTTGATCGGTTAAAATTAGAAACTGTTGTTGAGTTTTATAAAACATTTTATCATTCCGGTAATTGCACCATCATTGCTTCAGGTAAATTAGCATCGGATTTGATTGACACTTTGAACCGTTTTTTTGGTAAAACAACCTGGGGTCATGTTCAGGAAATTCCTGTTCCAAATGCAACACTCAATACAACAAACCAACAAAAACATTTAATTGAGAAACCGGATGCTATTCAATCGGCCGTGAGGGTTGGAAGATTATTATTCAATAAAAAAGATCCGGATTATTTTAAGTTTCAGGTATTGAACACTATACTGGGTGGTTACTTCGGTTCCCGTTTAATGGCGAACATCCGCGAAGATAAAGGATATACCTATGGCATTGGCAGTGGTTTAATGTCATTGGTTAACAATGGTTACTTTTTCATTTCAACAGAAGTGGGAGTGGATGTTACGAATGATACATTAAAAGAGATTTACAAAGAAATTAAAACCTTACGCGAAGATTTGGTAGATGCAGATGAATTAGAAACAGTAAGAAATTATATTCTCGGTCAGTTTTTAAGAAGTGTGGATGGTCCTTATTCGTTGGCTGATAAGTTTAAAGCCATTTGGGAATTTGATTTAGGATATGATTATTTCGAAAAATATTTTGAATCGGTAAAAACCATTTCTCCTGAAGAATTGAAAGGATTAGCAAATGAATATTTGCAGGAAAAAGATCTGATTGAATTAGTTGTAGGCAAAAAGTAAAACAAGTCTGTGGC
>JANPOX010000036.1:0-4427 GCA_031428235.1 Bacteroidia bacterium
AATGCAAAACTAAATTTACAATGGCTTACCTTAAACAAGTATGCACTTTATAATAATACGATCACTAAAATCCAGTTAGGATATACAATCAATCCTGCGTATAATTTTAATGTATCTTTAGGGTATAATTACCGGTTTCAGGATTTTTTAGGATTTGATGCTTCAACTAATAAAACAACATTTTATACTATTAGCTTGAAATCAAATTTGTTTAATACCTATTACGATTTTTAAAAGATAAAAAATGGCTATATTAATTTTAGTATTTATCACTGCCTTTGCTGTAGTTCTCTACTCCACGCCATCATTGATTAAAGTAGCAGTATTGAAACGGTTAATTGATTTGCCGACTGAAGATAGAAAAGTCCATAAACGGGCAATCCCAACAATTGGTGGCATTATAATTTATGCTGCCACATTGTTTTCATTTTCGCTTTGGTATAATATTGATGACTTACATGAGTATGATCAGATTTATGAATCCGTAAAGGAATTTAAAATATTAGTGGCAACTAGTTTGGTTTTGTTTTTTGTTGGAGTAAAAGATGATATCATTGGAACCTCTCCTGTTAAAAAATTGTTTGCTAATATATTGGTGGGATTAATTTTAGTGTTAATGGGCGACATCAGAATTACCGGATTACATGGTGTTTTTGGTATCAATGAAATACCTCAATGGGGAAGTGTTTTTTTGTCTCTGTTTACTTACATCGTTGTTGTAAACGCCATGAATTTAATAGATGGCATTGATGGTCTTGCAGCCGGTGTTGGACTTATTGCCGCCTCCGTATTTGGTGTCTGGTTTGTCTTTGCTAATGAATATACAATGGCATCTCTTTCCTTTTCTTTGTCAGGAGCCCTCTTAGGATTTTTAATTTTTAATTTTTCTCCTGCAAAAATTTTCATGGGAGATAGCGGTTCATTGATTATTGGAATGTTTATCTGCGTGTTAAGTATTAAATTAATCGAATATCCTTTATCAAGGTTGGATGATTTTTGGATTCGGATCTCTAACCCTATTATTGTAATTGCCGCTTTAATTTATCCATTAACAGATACCTTGAGAATCTTTACTATTAGAGCAGCTAAGGGCCAATCTCCTTTTGCGGCAGATAGAAACCATTTACATCATCGTTTGCTGGATTGCGGATATTCACATGTTAAAACGGTGATCATTATTTATGTGTACAGTTTAATTGCGGTTGCCTGTTCATTATTAAGTTATTACTTGAGCCCAAGCCTTTCATTAGTTGCAATCTTAGGATGCAGTGCGTTATTTATTCTTTTTGTGCATTTTTCTTATCAGTCTGCCCAAAGAAGAAAGACAATCCCCGAGTAAAGTTGAGAGCGTTTACTTCTATATATATATTCATTTTAGTACGAAGCTTCTGTTTATGGCTTTGTTTTTATACTTCTGCAATATTGGCTCAAAATGATCCTCAGGCACAGAACATTTTTATCAACGCTGATGCTCAGCAAAGTATAGATCAATGGAATATAAAAACGCCTGCATTAGAATTTCATTCTTCTTTCAAACCGTATCTTTCTTCAACTATAAAAGATTTCTCCGACAGCGCTATTCATTTTTTACATCATCCAATAAAAAATTATTTTTTAAGCAAAACATTTAATGAAGGCCCGGATAAACATAATCAATACAACTTTCAGGCTTTACCGATTATTGACTTACAACTGGGTTATGATATGCTTTATTCAAAAGCAGTTACTGAAACGTTTGGGGGAGTTCACACAAAGTTAAATATCAATAACGATTTTACATTTGCAGTAACAGCAATTGGTGGACGTGTTACTTATCCAGGATTCATTGATACCACTATCCAGACAACAGGATTAATTCCAGGTTTAGGAAGAGGGTTTAAAAACAGAGATGGGAGTTATAGTTTTTCAAATTTAACCGGTTACTTGTCTTACAGCCCTAATAAAACATTTAATTTTCAATTAGGAAAAGATAAACACTTCATTGGTGATGGTTACCGGTCTTTATTGTTATCTGATTTTTCAAATAACAACCCTTACTTTGGTATTAATGCCAACATCTGGAGAATTCAATATAATGTATGGTATTCTTGGATGCAGGATTTTTCCAGATATGATGGTTCTAAAAAAAGTCTTCAGAATAAGTACGGAACTTTTCATTACTTAAGTTTTAATGCATTAAAAGAATTCAATATTTCTTTTTTTGAAAATGTAGTTTGGCAGGGAACTGACACCAACAGGGTTCGTACATTTGATGTGAATTATTTAAATCCTATTGTTTTTTATCGTCCCCAGGAATATTCTGTGGGCTCAGCTGATAATTCCATGATGGGATTGAACGCTTCTGCAAAATTATTCGGCACATTAAAATTGTACGCGCAAGCTGTTGCGGATGAATTTTTTTTAAAAGAAATTAGAGCTAGGCGAGGATGGTGGGCTAACAAGCAAGGATGGCAATTGGGAGCAAAATACATTAATGCTTTTAAAGTGAAAGGACTAACCTTACAGGTAGAATATAATCAGGTGCGACCATATACATATACTCATGGCAGCGTTCAACAGAATTATGCAAATTACGGACAGGCACTGGCCCATCCTTTTGGCGCCAATTTTAAAGAGTATTTAGGGTTTGTAAGCTATAGGGCAAACCGATGGATGTTAAGTTTCCAGGGTTTAACAGCAGAGATTGGCATGGATAGTTTGGGAGTTAACATGGGACAAAATATATTTGCAAGCTATACAACGAGGCCACGTGAATACGGACACAAAACAACTCAGGGTAACAAAAGACAGTTAATGCAAAGCGACATTAAATTTACCTATTATCTGATTCCGCAAATGAATTTAAGACTAGAGGTAGGATATATTCAAAGAAGTATAAGTGATGACCGTTGGTACCGTTTACAATCTCCTTATTTATATCTTGGAATTAAAACAAGTATCCATCAATTTTACCGCGATTATTAATTAGAGTAAAGATGGATCAGCCGTTTGATAATTTCTTTTTAAAGATTCCGGAACCACAACAATCAACCTTATTATATCTACGTGGTTTTTTTGTAGAAGAAGTTGGATTAGATGAGCATATAAAATTTAACACCCCTTTTTATAATTTTAAAAATAAATGGTTCTGTTATTTATCATATAGTGAGAAGCGAAAACATGAAATTTATATTGGATTTGTAAAAGGGTTTAAAATTGAATTTCCAGGTTTGGAAAGTGAAGGAAGAAAACAGATTAAGATTTATAGAATTAATCCTGAAAAAGACATAGATGTGAAAGTATTAAAAAAAATTGTAAACCTATTAAAGACACATTATTAGAGGATCACCGTGGGTATTCGATTCGTACGTGATAAATGTTCATCAGGCGTTTCTTAAATATTTTTTTGATTTGAGTAATATCCCTGAATGTAATATCGGCATTCATAAACTGATTTTCATTGATCTGGTGGTTAATGATATTATCAACAAGCTCATCTATAGTGATGGCATCGTATTTTTTTAAACTTCGCGAAGATGCTTCCACGCCATCAGCCATCATAAGAATGGCAGTTTCTTTGCTAAAAGGAATTGGGCCCGGGTAACGGAAGAGTTCTTCATTTATAACTTCTCCCGCATGCTCCTTTTTGTAGTTATGTAAAAAATAACGTGTGGTCGTAGTGCCATGATGCGTTCGGATAAAATCAATCACAGTTTCTGGCAGTTGATTTTCTTTTGCAATTTCCACACCTTTGATTACATGGCTTATAATGATCTGAGCACTTTCTTCAGAGTTGAGGTCTTCATGCGGACTTACTTCTCCAACCTGGTTTTCCATAAAATAACGAGGATTTGTCATTTTACCAATATCATGATACATTGCACCGGTTCTTACCAACAAAGGGTTGCCGCCGATTTTATAACAGGCTTCTTCAGCCAGGTTTGCAACCTGAAGGGAATGCTGAAATGTGCCAGGTATTTTTTGTGAGAGCTGACGTAATAAAGGCGAATTCAAATCACATAATTCTAATAATGTAAAATCAGAGGTGAATCCAAATAATTTTTCAAATAAGTAAATGAGTGGAAATGAAAATAACACGCACACACTGCTTATTAAAAATGGAACGTAATTTTGAATATTACTAATGGCTTGTGAAGTGTTATTTACTAAATGGTAAGCAACATATGCTAAAACGTAAAACACAAAAGTTAATAATGCTGACATAAACAACTTGGAACGTTTTCCCATGTCGGCTACACTAAATATGGTTCCAATGCCCGCAATTAATTGAACGAAAACAAATTCGAATTTATCGGGAATAAAAAAAGCGCATATTAAAATAATATTCAAAAAATTAAAAAGAGAGGTTCTGCTGTCAAAAAACACCCTGATAAGAATAGGAACTAAACAAAATGGAACGTAATTTTGAATATTACTAATGGCTTGTG
>JANPOX010000037.1:0-4673 GCA_031428235.1 Bacteroidia bacterium
GTTCCTGACGCTGCAATTCCAACAACTACATCGTTAGCATTAATTTTATATTCCTGCAAATCTGCCCAGCCTTGCTTTATATCATCTTCCGCAAACTCAACGGCTTTACGAATGGCCGTATCGCCTCCGGCTATTAATCCCACTACAATACCTTGCTCAATACCATAAGTTGGTGGACATTCACTCGCGTCCAGTATTCCTAAACGACCGCTGGTTCCTGCTCCCATATAAAACAGACGACCACCCTGCTGCATTTTTTCAACAATCACGTTTACTAATTTCTCAATCTGAGGTATGGCTTTTTCAACTGCAAGAGGAACAGTTTTATCTTCTTTATTCATGTTCATTAACAATTCCTGAACACTCATGGTTTCCAGGTTATTGTAATATGAATCTGCTTCGGTTGTTTTTTGCATGTTTACTTTACTTTAATCCTACTTTGTTCTTCATTGGAAATTCTATAACTTTTTCTTTTCCATCAACCTTTCCGGATATGGAAGCCACTAAAGAATCAACCGCGATTCTCCTGTAGGTTATTTTCGTCGGGAAATCATGTGTTGGATTTTCAAATACCAGGATTCCTTTTGAAACAGAAGTTAATTTAAAGGAAACCGGAGCACCTTGGTTCTGATCTTTTACAGACACATTATAAAACAACTCCTTATTTTTTTGTTCCAACGTGATCGATTCATAAAATACTGTGTCTTTTTGATTCACTACTACTGTACTGACTCCTTCATACACTGAATCATTTTTCAAATTCCATGTTTCAGTGTAAAGGCCATCCACAGATTGATTTTGCCAGGTACCAATGAACCATTCCGCCTTCTCTAATAAATTCACTTTGTTCACCTGCTGTTCATCCGAAACGGTACCGGCACTGTTCGTATTACAGGAGTAAATTATACCCGCTAATACCACAATTATTATTTTACTTAATTTCATATTCATCACCTTCAATTGGCTTTATATTATTTAACCGCAGAGATGCAAAGATAATCGCAGAGCACGCAAAAAAACCATTTTCTCTACAAAAACTTAGCGGGCTTTGCGGTTAAGTCTTAAGCAAATTGTTTCACATCCTTATCGGTAATTTCTTTTCCACATAATATAATTAAACGCTCAATTACGTTTCTGAATTCACGAATGTTCCCTGTCCAGTCTTTTTGCTGCAAAGCTTTCAATGCATCTTTTGTAATCGTTTTCATTGGCATGCCGTAATCCGTGCAGACTATATTTATAAAATGGTCAGCCAATTGAGGAATATCTTCTTTCCGGTCATTTAATGATGGTACCTGGATGGGGATCACACTTAAACGATGAAACAAATCTTCTCTGAATTCCCCTTTAACAATTTCTTTACGCAAATCTTTATTAGTCGCAGCAATAATTCGTACATCAACTTTTATTTCTTTATCGCCACCCACGCGTGTAATTTTATTTTCCTGCAAAGCACGCAATACCTTAGCCTGCGCTGATAGACTCATGTCCCCAATCTCATCCAGAAAAATAGTTCCGCCTTCGGCTAATTCAAACTTACCTTTGCGTGTGGTTACAGCACTTGTAAAGGCACCTTTCTCGTGACCGAATAATTCACTTTCTATTAATTCGCTCGGGATGGCGGCGCAGTTCACTTCAATTAAGGGCGCATTAGCACGGCTACTTTTATTATGAATCTCACGCGCCACTAATTCTTTCCCGCTACCATTGCTTCCTGTGATCAACACCCTTGCATCTGTTGGAGCAACCTTCTCAATCATTTCACGGATATTATTCAATGCTTTAGAATCGCCGATCATCTCATAAGATTTTCCAATCTTCTTTTTTAAGATCTTTGTTTCCGTCACCAGGTTTGTTTTATCCATGGCATTCCGGATCGTTACTAACAAGCGATTTAAATCAATTGGTTTTGCGAGGTAATCAAAAGCGCCTTTCTTAACAGCATCCACAGCGGTTTCAATATTACCGTGTCCGCTCATCATGATCAATGAAGATTCTGTTCCATGTGCCATTAACTTTGAAAGTAGTTCCGTACCATCCAGCTTAGGCATTTTAATATCACTCAGGATCACATTATAGTTGCCCTTTAGAGCCATATCTAAACCCTGCTGACCATCTTCCGCTTCATCCACCATGTACTTTTCAAATTCTAAAATTTCACGGATCGTTCTGCGGATCGCTTTCTCATCGTCGATGATTAATATTTTTGGCATAATTTATTAGATAAAAGATATAAGATGAAAGATTTAAGATTGGTTCAACCTTAAATCTTAAACTTATGTCTACATTATTTTTTTTCTTAGTTGTTTAATATCACCTTTGATCTTTTTATTGTCCAGCCGCTTTGCTTTCTTCGCTTTACTAATCTTTGTTGGCTTGCGGACTTTAGCCACTTTAAAACCGGAGAGTATTAATTTATAAAATTTTTCCTTAATCAGTTCCTTATTCCCTAATTGCGTTCGGTCTGTCTGCTCTTGTAAATGAATCGTGGTTTCCTTTTCGAGTTTCTTAGATAATTTTCTAAGTAGCATTTCTTTTTCATCCTCCGTTAATAATTCAGATTCTGAAATATTAAACCACAACTCCACTTTCGATTCCACTTTGTTCACATTCTGCCCACCTGCCCCACCGGAACGTGCTGTTTTAAAAACACATTCTTTAATTAGTTTTCTTTCAATTATTTCTTCAATTGTTTTCATTTTTTATTGAACCGCAAAGGCCGCTGAGTTTTTTCGCAAAGTTCGCAGAGAATTTTACATATCTTTTCTTTCCCTTCAGTCTCTTTTGTCCCTTAAATCCCTCTTGTCTTTTTACAACCGTTGTTTCACTGCTTCAAATAAAATAATACCTGTAGCAACCGATACATTCAGAGAATCAATATTTCCTACCATCGGAATTTTTACCTGCATGTCGCTTCGCTTTAAATATTCATTGGATATCCCGTTTTCTTCAGAGCCCATAATAATAGCTGTGGGTTTGGTGAAATCAGCATTGAAATGGTAACTACTCGTTTTTTCGTGACAGGCAATGATTTGCAATCCCGATTCTTTTAAATACTCAATGCTGTTCTTTAAATTATCTACCCGGCAAACTTTCAAACTATTTAATGCCCCTGCACTGGTCTTTACCGCATCTGCATTTATTTGTGCAGCACCTCTGCTTGGGATAACAATAAAATCAACACCCGCACAGGCGGCACTTCTGGCAACCGCTCCAAAATTTCGTACATCGGTAACTCTATCCAAAATCAAAACCAAAGGCACTTTTCCTTTTTCAAAAACGGTAGTTAATAATTCTTCAACATCGTAATACGTGATCTGAGAAACAAACGCCAAAACACCCTGGTGATTTTTTGTTGTGATGCGGTTTATTTTTTCGGGTGGTACAATTTGAATAGGAATATCCATATCCTGAATTGCCTTCCGAAGTTCTGTATATAATTGATTGGATAAACCTTTTTGTATGATGATCTTGTCAATTTCCTTTCCTGCATGTATTGCTTCAATAACAGCACGCGTACCGAAAATTAAATTTTCCAGGTTCTCTTCTTTATTTCGGTTCTCTCTTCCTCTGTGGTGATCCATGTTATACTAAATTGAATTGTTTTAAATGATGAATAGCATGTTTATGTAATAAGTGCAACCACTCCTCGTAATTAAATTCTCCAAAAAAAGGATTCAGATTTTTTGAACCCGCATTTGAATGGTAATAATCCATAAAGGCTTTTATTTCTTTTTCTAATTCGTCAATTGCCTCTGATATAGAATTATTTCTAACAAGGGCAGGCTCTTCACTCATTAAAACGTTTTTTGTGTTTTCTTTAAATGGCGTCTCACTTAAAGCAAAAGTCCTCATTCTTGGCAAAATAGCTTCCGGAGTTTGTGCCGGTAATTTTATTCTTCCATACGCATTTCCAAAGGCATCTGTCATGTGTTCAATCATCCCCTGAGGAGATAATACACCCCACAAACCCACTTCATTATCCGATAATTGTTGCAATAAAGAAATATATTCTTCTTTAAGAAATTGTTCTTTTGAGTTCATATACAAATGTATGTTTTTTAAGGATTTTTTAGGCCATACAAGCGCATTTATATTAACATTTTGGGCGTTCCCTGCGGGCGGGCTTTACGCTACAATCTTTTTGTGACTTCGGCGTTTCGAGGGCCTCAACGACCAAAAGCCAACAAAAAGGATTTTCGCTGCAATCCCTAACGCGGAATTTAATTTTTAAATAAGAATTTGTAACTTCGTGATATGATCCGTCCTAAATATATCTACATTTTAATTTTTGCCTTAGGTAGCTCCCTGTTACTATCAAGCTGCTTTTTATTCCGAGGCAAAAACAAATGTGACACTTGTCCTAGCTTTAATCATACCAAGAAAAAGAAGAAGCATTAAATCGTAAGATTTGCTATTAATGCTTTAATTCACTCTATTATGAAAACATTCATTACAACGTTGGCCATCTAAAAAGTCTCTTAAAACAAATGAGAAAAAGGATAGGATAGGTTAGTTCAAATTTCGTTTATAAATATTTTTGTGTTTCTTTATAAAAAAACCTTATGAGCTCTTTTTTTAAAATTACTTTATTATTCTTGCTGAATATTTCTATTTGCAGGTCACAGTTATTTTTAAGAGCATACCATTACAGACCAACCGGCAGTTTTGGT
>JANPOX010000038.1:0-6273 GCA_031428235.1 Bacteroidia bacterium
AATGGGGAATGGAACAACAGGAATTGTTCATCATTATATACATACAGATTATGAAGCAAATGTAAATGAACTAACGTATTACAGGCTTTCACAGGTTGATAAAGATCATACTAAAACTATTTTTAGAGCAATTGATATGAATTGCGGAAATAATGTTCCAGATCAGATGGTTTTGTTTTCGAATCCTGCTTCAACAGAATTAAATTTACTTATAAGTGTAAATAATTTATCTGATAATAACACCATTAAAGTATTTAATAACGTGGGCGAAATTGTAATGGATACAAAAATTACCTTAACGAAAGGTTTAAATTCATTTATTTTTCCAATTGATATCGGTCCAGGAATGTATCATGTCTTATTTTCTTCCGAAGAAGTGATTTTACCAAGCCAAAAACTATTGGTCATTAAATAAATTTTTTTTCTTTAATCAAACGCAACCCCTGAAATTAAATTCTCAGGGGTTTTTAATTTTATAATTATTTTAAATAATTAAATAACAATGATTTACAAAAAGTATCAAAATAAGTGTTGCAACATTTAATGTTGCAACGTATATTTGTATATAATTTAAACTTAAAATATATTAATATGAAAAAATTAAAAACATTAGCCGCTTTTGTAACATTATCTATGGGCGTTAACGCTCAATCCAACTGGAATGTAGATGCCTCACACAGTAAACTTGGATTTGCTGTTACACATATGATGGTTAGCGAAACGGAAGGGAAATTTAAAATTTATGAAGGAAAAGTTACTTCAGTTAAACCGGGAGCAGATTTTACAGATGCAAAAATAGATTTTTCTATTGAGGTATCAAGCATTAATACAGATGATGAAAAAAGAGAAGGCCACTTAAAAAGTCCTGATTTTTTTGATGTTGAAAAATATCCTAAAATTACTTTTGTGAGTAAATCAATGAAAGCCGGAAAAATAAAAGGCACTTATACATTACTTGGGGATTTAACCATGCACGGAGTTACCAAACCAATTACCTTAACTGCCATAGGAGCCTCAAGAATTGTAAAAGACCCTTACGGAATGGAACGTTATGCGTTTAAAGTAACCGGGGCACTGAACCGTAAAGATTTTGGCTTGTCATGGAATGCTGCTTTAGAAGCAGGAGGAGTAGCCGTAAGTGAAGTTGTTAGATTAGACATCACGATTGAAATTACAAAGGCGAAATAAGTAAAATATTAATTAAATTCGTCCCCGGTAACCATATCGGGGACTTTTTTATAATGTAAGATTGAAATTAGAAGACGAAATACATCAACAAACATTTAAAAGCATACAGCAAAAGTTAATGCTTAATCTCGTCTATACCACAAACTGGCTTACTTCACAGCATAATTCATTTTTTAAGGATTTTGATATTACCATCCAGCAATATAATGTGTTACGGATTTTGAGAGGCCAATACCCAAATCCATGCAGCATCAAACTTATTAAGGAACGAATGCTTGATAAAATGAGCGATGCTTCAAGGATAGTGGATAAACTGCATACTAAGAAATTATTGCTGAGAAAAGAGTGTCCTGATGACAGAAGAAGTGTTGATGTTATTATAACTGAAAAAGGGCTGGAGCTACTAAAGTCAATGGATCATATAGATGACATTTCCAAACAAACGTTTAAATCTTTAACTACTGAAGAGATCAATACTCTTAATAATCTTTTAGATAAATTAAGGGATTAATTCCCTTTCCTCCTTTTATCTTCTGATTTATTGTTCTAATTTTGTTGATATTCAAATCTATCATGTTAGGACTGAAATTAGAAACAGACCCGCGCTGGGTAAATATTGTTGAAACAAACATCGAGGAGATTTTAACGGATCATGCCTATTGCGAGCAGAAAGCTGCGTCCAATGCACTTTCTATTATGATTGGGTTTCCCTATCATACTGATTTAGTGGATGAAATGGTGAAACTAGCTAAAGAAGAATTATCACATTTTGAAATGGTTCATCAAAAAATTAAGGACCGGGGGTTTACACTTGGCTTTGAAAGAAAAGATGAATATGTGGGCGAATTGTATAAATTTATGCGCAAAGGTCATCAAAAAGAAATTGTATTGATTGACCGGTTGCTGTTTGGAGCAATGATTGAAGCCAGAAGTTGTGAACGATTCAAAATTTTATCAGAACAAATTAAAGATGAGGATCTTAAATTATTTTATAGAGATTTAATGATCAGTGAAGCAACGCATTATAAACTGTTCATTGGATTTGCAAGAAAATATGGTAACCATGTTGAAGATATTAACAATCGATGGCAACAATGGCTGAACTACGAAGCTGAAATTGTTAAAAAATTCGGCAAAAAAGAAACAATTCATGGTTAATATTGCCAAATAAAATATTATTCATTATCTTCTAAAGCCCAGTAAAATCAATAAAAAAAACTGTACTTTTTCTGTATATTTTTATATTTAGAATTAATTTAAATATTAAAATACCCTCAATTGGGTATTGAAATATTAAAAAAAGCTTATAGATTTGCATAAACTTAAAAAAAACTTAAAAATGAAAAAAATTACTTTATTAGCAGCAGTTATTGTTGTAGCATCTTTTGCTTCTTGCAAAAAAGTTTACACTTGTACTTGTACTTATTCTTACAATAATACTTCTTATTCTGACACTTATTCTACTGGAACAAAAGTTAAGAAAAAAACAGCTGAAACTTGGTGTACTGGTTTACAGTCAACTGGTGAGACTTGTACTTTAAACTAATAATCTTTATGACAAAAAAAAGCTTTCTCTAAGAGGAAGCTTTTTTTTTGCAATGGTGTAGATAAAGACTGTACTGAAGCCTTGTATACTAGCAATCAGGCATCTTATGAAACTTATGCTTTAAGCCCTACTAAGTTTAAATTAGTATATTAAAAAAATAAGTATACATTTACATGAACTTTTTAAAAACTTAAAAAACCTAAAAATGAAAAAAATTACTTTATTAGCAGCAGTTATCGTTGTTGCATCTTTTGCATCTTGCAAAAAAGTTTACACTTGTACTTGTACTTATTCTTCTGGTGGATCTTCTTATTCTTCAACTTCATCTACAGGAGTAAAAGTTAAGAAAAAAACAGCTGAATCTTGGTGTACTGCTCAACAGTCAACTGGTGAGACTTGTACTTTAAATAGCTAATCAACTTAATTTTTGGCAATTCAAAAAAATATTATAGATTTACATAAACTTTTAAAAACTTAAAAATGAAAAAAATTACTTTATTAGCAGCAGTTATTGTTGTAGCATCTTTTGCTTCTTGCAAAAAAGTTTACACTTGTACTTGCACTTATTCTTACAATAACACTTCTTATTCTGACACTTACTCTACTGGAGTAAATGTTAAGAAAAAAACAGCTGAAACTTGGTGTGCTGGTTACCAGTCAACTGGTGAGACTTGTACTTTAAACTAATAGTGTTTAACAAAAAAAAAGCTTCCTCTTAGAGGAAGCTTTTTTTTTGTAATGTTATAAAAAAAACAGATTTTTCCTCTTAAAAATAAAAGATTAGATAAAATGAAAAAAAATACTTTTTTAGCTATTGCCATTATGGCATTTAATTTGGCTTCCTGCAAAAAAGAAAGAACATGTACCTGTGAATCCACTATTGTTTCTTCAACAGGTGTTACCGCAGGTGTTGGTTATGCTGATTCTGGTCCATTTGCGACTGAAACAGATAAAATGGTCATGCCTAAAATTTCAAAAAAAACAGGACAGGCAAATTGTGTCTCTAACGAACATACACAAACACATACAGAAACAAATGGCGATACAAAAACCCAGGTTATAAAAAGAGATTGTGTTTTAAAGTAAATTTGCTTAATAATGTTAAAAAGGTTACCACATGGTAGCTTTTTTTTTTGATCTTGATTTCACTAGTAAATAAATGGTAAATTCGCCCAGCCCTTCAAAATCATGAAACATATTGCCGTCAAAATTTCTTTATTTTTCCTTAGCTCCTTGATGGGGTTGGTATTTCTTTATAGTTCTTACACAAAACTATACCCTATTGAACCATTTGAATATACGTTTGTTGACCTGGGTTTGGGCGGCTGGAGACTTGCACCTTTCATAGCCAGGTTTATGATAGGCCTTGAATTTTTTATTGGTCTGTTACTGATTTTTGGGATTTATATTAAACGTTTTACAATTAAATTAACCATTGGCTCACTTCTGTTTTTTTCTGTTTATTTGATTATTGTTATGCTCAATGAAGGCAATAACGGAAATTGCGGATGTTTTGGAACTGCTATTGTAATGACACCTCTTCAGGCATTAATAAAAAATGCAGTGATGATTGTGTTGTCCATACTCCTTTTAAAATACTATGAAGGCCTTAATTACAAAAGAGTGGGAAAATGGTTATTCTGGGCATTATTGTTAACTTCTTTTATAATGCCTCATATTTTAAATTATGTTGATATAGATTATTCTGCAGCCTATTTAACGAAAAAAGAAGATTCTTTTAAATTAGAATTGGATAGTGTTTACAAAGATGCCAAAATTCATACTCCTCCAAGATCATTAAGTCAAGGAAAACATATAATTGCTTTTATGAGTTTAAGTTGTCCGCATTGCCGGGTAGCTGCAAAAAAATTAAGATTGATGAAAGAACAAAATCCAAACATTTCTATCTACTTAATTTTAAATGGTGATTACAAAAAACTACAGCCATTTTTTGAAGATACAAAAGCCAGAAATATTGATTACTGCGTCTTAAACGGAAAAAACTTCATTTACCTGGCTGGTCTCGATATGCCCGCTATTTATATGGTTAATAATTCGGTAGTAGAAAATTGGGTAGATTACATTAACCTTGACCAGGCCGAAATTGAAAAATGGTTAGCTAAGCCATAATGCTAAAGCATATCTTTCAGGGAAATCAGCCGATTGATTTGATAGAAATTATTATTTGTGTTTTCTTTTTGAATTGGAGATAGATAAACAGCTTTCCATCCAGCGTTTAAAGCTCCTAAAATATCTGCTTCATAATTATCACCAATCATTATACATTCCTGTTCTTGCGCTCCAGTGAACTCCTCTGCTAATTTAAAAATCTGAAGATCCGGTTTATTAAACCCATGCTCTTCAGAAATTATAATGTGTTTAAAATGTGGCTTCAAATTACAAGCATCGAGTTTTATATGCTGTACTTCCTTAAAGCCGTTGGTAATGATGTGCAAATGATATTTTTCCTGTAAATAATTTAAAACTTCTGAAGCATCTTCAATCAAATGCGTTTTGTAAGGTGAGAGTTTTAAATAATCATCGGCCCACACATTTGCTAAGGCAAGATTATCATATTTAAAATGCAAAAAAGCTTTGTGAAACCTTTGGAAACGCAGTTCTTCTTTAGTGGTTTGATTTAAACTGTATAAATGCCACATATCATGGTTGATGGCTTCATAGATCGTAATAAAATTCAAAAAATCAACCTGGCAATGTTCCTGAATAGAATGCTCTAAAAACAAGTGCAATAATGCTTCTCTTGAATTCTTTTCAAAATCCCAAAGCGTATTATCAAGGTCAAAAAATATGTGTTTAATTTGTTTAATCTTCAATGGTATTAAAATAACGTAACTCTTCGCTCATATCCAGATAAGGATATTGTGCCTGAAGGCTGACACATTTCTGATAAAATTTATGTTTAAATTTAACCGAGGAACCAGTTGTTACATTGAATAACCGGTGGTGATAAGCCTTGTGAATATCCAATACCTTTTCGTTTATGGATTGTGTAGTTTCATTAAAATACGTTTCTGCAAATAATTTCCATACATAATCAATCGCTATTTTATTGGGATGCGCCATATCAGCTTCATAGAAGCGATAATCACGTAAATCATCAGTAACAATTTCATAAGCTGGAAAATAAAAACAATCATTATTTTCTTTAATGATACGGTGAACGGATTGTATTAAGATGGCCTTACTCAAACTGTTCTCCACTACTCCATCTCTCAAATGTTTAACAGGCGAAACTGTAAACAACATTTTCAGAGTCGGATTAAATTGATTTATTTTATCAATCAAGGTTTTATAACAGGAAGTAATCGCAGGTGTTTCCAATAGCAACTTTTCGAATTGCGCCTGTGGCAACTTGTGACAATTAGCAACAATTTTTCCGTGTTCAAGAAATTTATACGCATAGGAGGTACCAAATGTGATGGTCAGCCATTGTGCCGTTTGCAGAGCCAAGTGCCAAGTATCAATTAAAGCATTGAGAGAGTTCAGTAATTCTTCTTTAGTGGCAGCTGAAACCGAGC
>JANPOX010000039.1:0-6336 GCA_031428235.1 Bacteroidia bacterium
CCCGCAAGTGTTACGCGGTGGGCTTTTGACCTACCTGTTGAATCTTTTAATAAGTAGATGTCATATGCTGCAGCAATATTTAACAAAGCAGGTAATTCAAACGCTGCAGATCTATTGTTAATCGTTAAATCGTAATCAACACCGTAAGCATTTGTTACTGTACCTTGTGTTGTTAAACCATCTCCTTTATACTGCATCTTTGGTCCTACATTTTTCAATCCAACTCCTAAATGAATTTGATCATATTTACCGGTATGGTATTGAATTCCCGCATCAATTGAAACACCTTGCGCCTTTACGTTATCTATTCCTTCTGATAAAACCCTTAAAGTAATTCCTCCTGAAATGTTATCAGAAAAACCTTTGGCATAGGATAAAGCAATATTTGTAAAACGTGGGGTAAATGTTCCTAAACCACCTTCCGGCTGATCAACTGTTGTTCTTTCAATCTTACCAGCATTGATTGACATAATACCCAAAGCAATTGCTCCGGTTTCGCCAACACGTTGTGATAAACCAAAAGTATTGATGTTAATTCCTGTACCTACTAACCAGGCAGAGCGCATGAACATGAGTTCTGTTTTTTTGGTTGATGCAATACCAGCCACATTTGTGTACTGGGATTCCAAACCTTTTGAACGGGCACCATTAGCACCTGCCCAACCTGCAGAACGCGCGTAAGGATTAATTAGTAATTGTGATGCACCAGCCTGTCCGGCACGTTCAGGATTTCCTGCTGTTGCAGTGTAACCTGTGGCAAGAAAACTTCCTGTTAAAGCAACACTTAAGGATATATTTATAAATGACTTCATATTATTTGTATTAATACTATTTAACGACTAGTAACTCTGTAAATCTAAAGGCCTCATTACGCCAAACCATTTTAATATTTTTTCGCCTACATCCGGCACATCAATATGAATGATGTATAATCCGCTGGCAACACTAATACCGCTTTGATTTTTCATATCCCAATCCTGGAATGGAAGACGTTTAGAGTGGACAAAATTAGCTTTGTCTTCAACATTAATATCTTCCTGACCTGATAAATCTCTGTCAAATGTTCTAACTAAAGTACCATTGAGAGTAAAGATTTTTATTTTACACTTGTTTGGCAGATTAGTAATTCTCACAACATTATCGATACGACTTCTTTCATAAGCTGAATAGGCATAATACGGATTTGGAACAACATTTATCAAATCCAAAGCAGATTTATGTTTATCCGCGTTATTAAGTTCAGTAAAAATATCAGAAGTGTTAAAAGTGTACAAATTATAGTTGTTATTTACGGAACCATTCACCGTATCATAACTAGACCTCAAATTAAAATTTGCACCGGAACTAGCATTATATGGGAAAATTGGTAGAATGGCAGGGCAATAATTAAGATTAAGCGCACTACCAGAATTAACAAAACCAGCTTGCGTGAAAGTAGATGGAATTGTACGAGAATGTGAACCTAAACTTGGTCTATAAGCCTTTTTAACCCTTAAAGAAGTACGTGCATCGCTAGGCATATCTGCAGGATTCTTGAAATTATAACGAGGATCAATGGTAAGGGGAATATTCACCCACATAGCATCAGACCAGAAATTAGTTAAAACAACCTGACTACTATTCTTGTAAGGAGTTGTACCATTTATTGCTGTTTGATATGCCCATTTATAAGTATAGGCAAAATCTTTAAAATCAGCATATGTTCCTGAACCAATTATTTTTCCATCTAAATCAGCCGGCACAAAACCACTGGTTCCAATCGGATTTTTTTCATATTTAGTACCACTTCTGTTATTACCAAATACATAGATGTAATGTCTTCCACCAAAAGAATAATTATAAGTTGGTTTATACACCACATGATTAGGATTCCACATCATGTCATCTCCATTATTATCTGTCTGGTAGGAGTCTTCTCCAAAAGCAATATTTAACCTTTCGCCTGTTTCCATATTAATAGCGTAACCAGGGAACCAGCTTAAACCTGTTTTGAAAGGAATTCCAGGTAAAGAGTCAAAAGATGCTTCAGCCGTATTACAACCAGGGTCTCCTAAAGAAACACCTTGTTTATCAACAGACTTATGTCTTCTGGTTTCTAGTTTGCCTGCTTGAGTAGGAATAGCCGCAGGTTCATCACATTGTTCTAATACAATACAGCGGGTCCATTTGCTTTTATCTTTTGTAAATACAATGTCTACACTGGCTAATGTTCTTAAATCAAATACCTGACCAAGAACAGCAGCAGAACTTACCAAACCAGTAAAAGCCGGAGCCGCTTCTGTTTTAGCTGTGGCAACAGTTCTAGTAACTGCTGTTAAAGCATAAGGTGCCCATGTTCCACCTAAAATATTTTCGAAATACTGGTTTTCATCGGCAAAAACCAAATTTGTACCCGTGGAAGCATTATTTGCTTGATAATCACTGGTTGCAGGGTCTCCATCTGTAAACGTACCTGAACGAATCCAGTTAAAAGCACCCGGGCCATCCTGATCTGGTAAACCAGTTAACCATGTTTGGTTTGAATTAGCAAAAGACATACTTGCCCCGATGATATCACCGGATTTCAAAAGCTTATCAGTTGCTGTATTAAACGGGCTACTGATATTTGCGATATCATTAGCGCCACCGATAGTTACTGATAATCCTAATTCACTAAAATAGTATTCCTCACCTACTTTTATTGATTTACACGGGTAGTACGATTTTTGAGAAGTTAAATCTTTTAACACCCAGGTAGCAGTATCCTGATTTACTTGTCCATAAACATCACTATTTTTTGATAATTTAGGGTAAGGCAATGCCGTATGGGTAACTGCCGTTTTACATGGATCAGCATTTATAGTATCGTTAATTTGAGCTGTAGTTAATCCAGATTTATAAAAATAATTTCTGCTGATTAATTTTAAAGAAAAATTAGAATTTGGAACATTTAAAGGATCAACAACTTTAATAATTACAGGACCACGACCATTTTCGTAAGTGATGTTTTTTATTTTAGAAGTAGAACTGTTTAAAATATTATTTTCAGACTCCTGAGTCATTTGAAGATTATTTCCTCCATTACCCTGTCCTTCCTCACGGGTTATTTTTGGTCCGTAACCATATAATGAATTTATAATAGAACCATCTTTTTCAGGTGCAGGATTATGAGGAATACCAAATGCTTTTTTCGATTTACGTCCTTCTAAATAAGGTCTTTTCTGTCCTGAAGATGAAGCGACACCTACTGTAATAAAAGGAGAATCTTCTTTATAATCACCATAGTTGTTATAACCATAAGCAACACAATAAAAATAATACTCTTTGTTGTTAATTACCTTTTTTGCCTGATCAGTTGAAAATTCATCTCTGGTAAAATGGAATGAGGATTTAATCCCTTTATCACTGTAGTCATTCTGATCAACTTTCACTCTAGGAACATCACCACCAGTGGTAGCATCATATTCATAGTTAACTAAACGAGTCACTCCATTTTGAACATCAGAATTAAATATTAATTTGGCTTTGGAAGGATCTGTTAACTCTTCCTGAACAATTGTATTGTTTTTTAACTGATACACTTTAAACCCTTCAAAACGGTAATACTTATCTGCTGCAGGAAATTGAGCAGGATCCACTACAATTGATACATCTAATTCATTGTATTGATTCAAGTAGTTATTAGAGGCAGGTTTATTAGAAAAATAAATAATTAATTCGTTCTCCATTTCCTGGATTGTCATATCAGGCGCTTCAGGCCCACTTAATACACGGAAACAGTTATCAAATAAAGCCTGAGCTTTATCATCAGCAATTTTTAATAAAGGAATTGACGCTTTAGGATCTGTTGAAGTTGTACGCGCCCAAGGTAAACCAACTGTAATGTAGTTTACAGCACCCGGTTGTAATTCAAAAGGTCCGGAAGATTGCATGAAACGTCTGTCGCCAGGAGTTCCTGATTCATTCCATGTACCACAAGAACCTGTTCCTGTATATGTATCAGCCGGATAAACATAATCAGTTGGCAAGCTTCCACCATATCCGTTTCCACCGCAAGTAAATGGTG
Organism: Bacteroidia bacterium; assembly: GCA_031428235.1. Lineage (GTDB taxonomy): Bacteria > Bacteroidota > Bacteroidia > B-17B0 > Aurantibacillaceae > UBA4416. The sequence goes on from JANPOX010000039.1 coordinate 4,046, forward strand.
TACCGTCTCTCCAGAAGCCAGTCATGTATTGGTAATACTGAGTAGAGTTTTGAGGGTCAGTTGTTTGAATAGGAACCCCCGCAAAGGAGTTATTGAAATATAGGAATTTTGTCATTCCCATTTGTTCTCCCGCTTCATCAGTTAATCCATCATAATCATCATCTATTGCATTAATTGTATTTATTGGTCCTTGAAAGAAGTCACAACCTAGTGCCGGGCAATATGATCCATAACCTGGTGTTCCTGCAATAGATTCATCATTAGCATCGGCATTATATATATACCCCAAACCTCTTTTTACATCACAGCCAATATAATCATCACCGTAATATCCTAAGTCAGCATCTGTCCATACAGTCATATAAGTATTAAGTAAGGCAAATGATGAACGGTTAATTAACTGGTAATTATAAAAGGTCATGTTATTAATTTCATCGGTTGTTTTAAAGGCAAATGCCTGTGCCCGAATTTCCATGCCAATTGCTTTACCACCGGTAGCTACGTGGTTATTTCCATTATCATTATACACCCACCATAAAGTTTCATCACCAAATACGCGGGCTTTACAAACTCCCAAATTATCCTTTAATCCATTATTATAAACATCATAGTAAGGGTAATCACCCTCTTCCGGCACATAACGGTTATCTCCGTTAATATCAACGAAAGGCGCTAATAGCTCTGCCTGGTTTAATGAAATATCACCATTACCCGGCCAATCCTTAATATTAGCTGTAATGGGGCCGTCTGCTAAAACAAAAGCATCTACCTCCGTGCGTTTCAACTTAAATATTTTATCGTATTTATTACAGATATCTGCAGTAATGGAAGCATCCTGGGTACTTAAAGGGCCAGTCCAAAAATCGACACCACTCTGACGATAGGTTTGAGCAGCAATTTTTAACTGATTTCCTGCATCCAAACCACCAAACCATACGTTACCTGCAAAATTGGAGGACGCTCCTTTTGAACGATCTTCTACTTTTGGAACCAGGTAATAGGCACTACCACCACCGAATAAATCCCACCACATATCAGAGCCAGAAAAAATGATTGTTCTGACATTATTAACCGATAATTCGGCCGAAGATTGCGCAGGACTGCATCCAGACAATACTCTTTCAGAAGAAGAAGCCGTTTTAAAAACGTTTCCATATTTTTCTTTCGCATTTCCAGAAACAACACTTAGTGTTACTGCTGCAATCAAAAGATGTTTGTTTAACTTATTCATCGTTTCCATTGTAAGTTCGTTTTATAATTAAAAATCTAATAATACCCCAATTCTGATCGTACGTGGTCGGCCGTAATTACCAGGGTTATTTATATAAATGCTGTATTGGTCTGTAAAAGAAGTAGCAGTAGCAGGGTTATTGTTTAAAAATAACTGACCTTGAGAGGAAGCTAAATACCCATCATCATCTGCATTGCCGGTATACTGATAGACACCTAAAATGTTTCTGGTATTTAATAAATTCAATACTTGTAAGTAAATATTTAAGTTAGCTGTTTTCTTAGTATCACCATCTTTTTTACCCCAGGACAATTCAATGTTTTTGTCAATTCTTAAATCTGTTCTAAACTGCCAAGGCTTATATGATCCATTGATAGAACCATTGATTTGAGATCTTCCGCCAACTGGTGAAGCTGCAACATCACGTGTGTAAGGCGTACCTGAGCCAATGCGGAAAATCAGGTTAGCACCAACATTTTGTAATACTTGAACGGTTTGTACAGCATCTTTTTTCTTACGGTTGAACTGAGGTCCTTTATAATCTTTTCCTTCACCAAAACGGTAATCAAAGTTTAAAGTAATGGTATGGCGTTGGTCATAATCTAATGGCAAAGTGATACGTAAGTTTGGTTGATCTGAATTTGCTAAGTTAGCACCTGAATTAGCATTAGAACCTGAACCGTCAGCAAACTGTAACGTATAATTTGCGGTTAATGAAATGCCACCTGTCCGGCGTAAATCAAACTCTGCCGAAAGACCTTTTACTGTACCAAAATCTTTATTAGCATACGTCTGGTAAGTTTTAGGATATGCATTGGTTAAAGCAACCAAGGTAATTTGATTTCTTAATTCACGGTAAAAAGCCGTAATTTTTAACGAGGCATTTTTCTTCTGGTTTAAAACCTGCTGATAGCCTACCTCATAATCGATGGTTTTTTCAGGCCGTAAATTTGAGTTGGTGATAAAAGGGCTACTAGATGTTGAACCGATGAAATAATAATCTTTTGGATCAAAACGCATCAAGCCGTCAGAAGGTCGTTGTGTTAACACATCATAATGC
>JANPOX010000040.1:0-13681 GCA_031428235.1 Bacteroidia bacterium
ATCTTGTGGAACAGTTAAGGTGGTTGAATTGGAACATCCACTTATCGTGTTCGTTACTACATAAATATAATTTCCTGGTTGGTTAACTACCGGACTTGTAGTTGTTGCCCCACTTACTATTCCAGGGCCCGTCCAATTATAAGTGGATGTAGCCGATGTACTTCCATTAATTGATATGGAGGTTGCAGAACAAGTGAGTGATCCTGAAACTGTAGCATTTGCGGTAGGAATACCGCCATCTTGGGGCACGGTCACTGTAGTAGGTGAACTTGCATTAGAGCAACCGTTCCCATCATTTGTAACAATAAGGGTATAGGTGCCTGGCTGGTTTACAACAGGACTTCCGGTTGTTCCTCCTGAAACAATACCCGGTCCAGACCAGCTATAACTCACTCCTGAATTAGGAGTAGAGGATAAAGCCACTGTGGCAGTTGAACAAGTTATTGATCCGTTAGCTGTTGCTGATACCCCTGAAGGAGTAGCTATGTCTTGAGGAATAAGTACAGTGGCAGATGTAAAGCATCCCGTGTTAGAATCCATTATCGAAACCGTATAAGTTCCTCCACCTGAACCCGTGGCATTTTGTGTATTTATTCCTGAGTTAATAGAACTACCTGATGGAGCTGTCCATGCATAGGTGTAACCCGCAGGCGAACAATTCAGGTCAACATTAGTGGAGGAACAGGTTACCACACTCGTTGTAGAGGCTGAACCACTAATGGTAACCGTACTTTGCGTTATAGTTACCGCTGCAGGACTGGAAGCATTAGTACATCCATTAGATAGATCTGTAACAATTAAATTATAGGTGCCGGGTTGATTAACTGTGGGGCTTGATGTATTTCCGCCTGAAGTTATTCCAGGGCCTGACCAACTATAACTTACTCCAGATCCCGGTGTCCCGCTTAATGATAAGGATGTGATAGTGCAATTCAGTTCGCTTACTCCTGCTGCTGATGCAGTTGCTGAAGGATTAGTAATATTTTGTGTAATTACTACTGAGGCAGGGCTTGATGCGTTAGAGCATCCATTAGAGTTATCGGTAACTACCAAATTGTAAGTGCCGGGTTGATTAATTACTGGATTAGCGGATGCTCCTCCGGATGTTATCCCGGGGCCTGACCAGCTATAACTTACACCCGATCCCGGAGTGCCGCTTAATGATAATGATGTGATGGTGCAATTAAGAACAGACCCACTGGCAGCAGATGCAGTTGCTGAAGGATTAGTGATGTTTTGTGAAACACTAACTGAGGTGTTTGCTGTACATCCATTCGAAGGATCAGTTACCGTTAGGTTATAAGTTCCCGGCTGATTTACAACAGGATTTGCACTTCCTGCTCCGGACACAATTCCAGGACCTGACCAGCTGTAATTCATTCCCGAAGGACTACTATTTAATGTGACATTAGATGTTGTACAATTTAATACGCCACTGCTTGAGGCAGCAGCACCGGGAGGCGTTGTATTCCCGGAGACTGACACACTGGTGTTAGACGAACATCCGTTTGATGGATCAGTTACCATAAGATTATAAGTGCCAGCTTGATTAACAACCGGGTTAGCAGTGCTCCCTCCGGATACAATACCCGGACCAGACCAACTGTAATTCATTCCCGAAGGACTACCATTTAACGTAACGTTAGGGCTTGCGCAATTTAGTACGCCACTACTTGATGCAGAAGCGCCCGGAGGATTTGTATTTCCTGATACTAATACACTGGTGTTGGATGAACAGCCATTCGATGGATCAGTTATTGTGAGGTTGTAAGTCCCAGCTTGATTCACAACCGGGTTACCTGTGGTTCCTCCTGATACAATACCAGGACCTGACCAACTATAATTCATTCCAGAAGGATTGCTATTTAACGTAACGTTAGGGGTTGTACAATTTATTACTCCACTACTAGATGCAGAAGCGCCGGGAGGAGCTGTGTTTTGGCTAATAGATACTGTTGCAACTGTTGATGTGCAAGCGCCCGATGATACTACTAAGGAATATGTTCCCGCTTGATTAACAGTAGGATTGGCCGTGTTGGCTCCTGAAATAATTCCTGGTCCCGACCAGGAATATGAACCTCCTCCACTTCCATTAAGCACAACGTTAGGGTTGCTACAATTAATTATTGAAGAACCACTTACAGAAGCTGAAGAAGAAATTGTATTGCTCGGAATAGTTACAGAAGCCATACCTGTAACACAATTATTGGCGTCTGATATATTCACTGCATAAGTACCGGGAGATAATCCTGATATAGTTTGAGAGGTAGACCCTCCTGTCCATAAATAAGAATAAGGTGCTGTACCGCCACTGGCAGTTGCTGATGCAGCTCCGGTGTTTCCACATGAGGCTGTTTGGGTAGTTGCTATTGTTAGAGCTGGGGCAGAACAAGTCGTACAATTAGTAGTATAATACAAACCAGTTACCAAAAGATTATAGCAATCGCTTGGTGAATTAACCTGAAAGCTGGAGTTAGATTGTCCGGCAAATACAGATGTATTTACTTGTTCAAAGTTCCAAAAATTTTGTGAAGCCGCAAATAAGGTAGTATTAGTTCCGTTAAGCACTAAATTAACATCCGCTATATTTTGTAAATCAGCAATAATCATAAATCCTGTTGCAGCGGATGATGCACTACAAGATGTGAATCCCGTTAAATTGTGGGAAATATTACCACCTTGTATTGCATTCGCTCCGTCAGCTATAACAATATTACCTGTAAATGACGCTGAAGGATCTCTATATATAATTATTAATGTTGCTCCATCTACATCATTTGTAACTCCAGTTGGTAATCCGGAAATAGTATAAATACCATTTCCGGAAATAATACTGGTAACATCAGCCCTATAACTATATGTTGCACTATATCCGGCAGAATTCCAGCACTTATCAATAGCACTACCAATCATAGTCATTGGAAAAACATTTGTTGTACTTAACGGATTTGTTAATGTTGCATTTATTGATATACCATTTCCGGAGGCATCCGTGTATAAAAACGCTTTTTCTATTTGAGCGCAGGCTGGAATACCTGATATCGACATTCCAGCTGGCTGAGCCACTCCTCCTGCAAGTCTCATAAAAAGAGGAATGCTTGATTGAGTATATCCCAAACCACATGCTGAAAAAGCATAGCTTGTCCCTAAAGATCCGTTCCCATCTTGTGGGGTTACAGGCGCGTTCTTATCATAAGATAGATTTACTCCAGCATTGGTTATAGGAGCTTTAATTAAAGGGGTAACAGTTGTTGATTTTTGAGAATAGATGCTGTTTATAAATAACATGTAAACTAAAATTGTTCCGGCTGCTCTTTTCATAACTTTTAAATTAAGGTTCTGTATTGTGCTGTTAAGAAAACACCAAATACTCTTCGTTTTTAGATTGTGAATTTGTACAAATCACTCTACCCAAATATAAGTTAAAACGGCTGCCAAAACAAATTTGAGTTCATGAAACCAACTATCCATTGAGTGAATAAGGGTATTGCTCCATTAAATAGATCTAAGCACTCAGATGAATAAAAGAAACAAGAAGGCTGGCACTCTTGTGGCAAAAGGATAAATAGATTTAAAGAGTATTTATATAGACTTACTTGCCTATAACTATTAAATTATTTTTTTGAGTAAAAAAACCGGTTTTACTTACTTAAATACAAATTACGTTCGCTGTAAATATTCTGAAAATATTCATCCTGTAAACTATCAATAAAATAAATGGCTTCGCCTGTAGATTTCATTTCAGGTCCAAGCTCTTTTTGTATTTCAGGGAATTTCTCATAACTAAATACAGGTATTTTGATGGCATATCCTTTTTTCTTCGGCGCGAAATTAAAATCTTTTACTTTTGCGCCTAACATCACCTTGGTTGCATAATTTACATAAGGTTCATCATACGCTTTTGCAATAAAAGGAACCGTGCGGGAAGCGCGGGGATTTGCCTCAATGATATAAACTATTTCATCTTTAATAGCGAACTGGATATTCAACAAACCAACTGTTTTTAAAGCAACTGCTATGGTTCTCGTATGTTGCTCCATTTGTTTCAACACATTTTCAGATAAATCAAATGTTGGAAGAACGGCATAACTGTCGCCACTGTGAATTCCGGCAGGCTCAATATGTTCCATCATTCCAATAATGTAAACATCTTTTCCGTCGCAAATAGAATCAGTTTCGGCTTCAATTGCATTTTGTAAAAAATGATCCAACAATACTTGATTACCTGGTAAGTCATGTAATAATTTTACAACGTGTTGCTCCAGCTCTTCTTCATTGATAACGATCTTCATCGATTGTCCGCCTAATACATAACTGGGACGAACCAATAATGGAAAACCTAATTCTTTTGATAATGTAATGGCCTCTTCAGCATCGGTAATAACTCCAAATTTTGGATATGGAATATTATGATCTTTTAATAAGTTAGAAAATCTTCCCCTGTCCTCCGCTAAATCCAATGATTTAAACTCAGTGCCAATTATTTTGATTCCATAACGTTCTAGTTTCTCTGCAAGTTTCAACGCTGTTTGTCCCCCTAATTGAACAATTACGCCTTCAGGCTTTTCATGCAAAATAATATCGTAAATATGTTCCCAAAAAACCGGTTCAAAATATAATTTATCTGCCGTGCTAAAATCAGTACTAACGGTTTCTGGGTTACAGTTGATCATGATGGTTTTGTAACCCATTTCTTTAGCGGCTAAAACACCGTGCACACAACTATAATCAAACTCGATGCCTTGCCCAATGCGATTTGGGGCCTGAACCTAAAATGATCACTTTCTTTTTATCTGTACGAATACTTTCCCAATTTTTACTTTTATCTCCAATCAGTTTTACAGATTTCAAAACATCTTTACCATTCATTTACAAAGTGACACAAAATAAGTTTTCACTTTATAAATTTGCTATTGAAACAGTCATGAAATTATTATTGATTTTCTTTATAGGCTTGAGATATAATCTCTCTATATATGTGAAATAAAAATAGTAGTTGAGTTAGTAAGATCAATTTTTTCTGAATAAATAAAATGCCATTTCCGACAAGTCAACCATCTGTAATTAGCTGCAACTTAATAAAAGCGGCACTTTAAAAATGTGCGGATTATCGTATTTAAAGAGGTTTAGTCATAGCCAAAAACTAATTCTATATATTAATTAAATTTACAATTCATCTTATTTATCAGTATTTTTATTGAAAATATCCTATTTATGAAAAATATTTATCTACTACTTCTTTTTTTATCTTATTTCAAAGTTCACTCGCAAGTTGTAACCTATTACAGAGATAATGATTCTGATACGTATGGCAATGCTGCAATAACTCAAACTTCTACAACAGGCCCTCCAATGAACTACGTTTCAAACAACACAGATTGTAACGATGCAAACGCGGCCATAAATCCTGGTGCTACTGAAATTATTGGCGATGGGATAGATCAGAATTGTAATGGGATGGAAGTATGTTATGTTGATGCTGACAATGATGGATACAGACCCAACGGCACGGCAACTGTTAACAGCTCAAATTTGAGTTGTAACGATGCGGGAGAAGCCGTAAGTACAGATCCAATAACTGATTGTAATGATAGTGATCCAAACCTAAATCCGGGAATGGTAGATATTTGCAACGGAATAGATGATAATTGCAATGGCTTCGTTGATGAGGGATCCACTACTACTTATTACAGAGATTTTGATGGTGATGGATACGGTATGGCAAGCAGCGGCACAACGGTTGCTTGTTCTGCTCCTGCAGGATATGTATCAAACAATACTGACTGTCATGATGGAGATGCCACAATTCATCCTGGGGCTACTGAAATTATTGGTGATGGTATAGATCAGAATTGTAATGCGATGGAAGTGTGTTATGCCGATGTTGACAATGACGGATACAGGCCAAACAGCACGGCTACTGTAAACAGTTCTGATATGGATTGTGCTGACGTGGGAGAAGCTGTAAGTACAGATCCAATCGGGGATTGTAACGATAATAATTCTAATATAAATCCTGGTAAACCCGAGTTGTGCAATGGAACAGATGATGATTGTGATAGTTTCATTGATGAAGGGCTAACTACTACTTATTACAGGGATTTTGATAGTGATGGGTATGGCATGGCCAGCAGCGGCACAACAATTTCCTGCACTGCTCCTTCTGGTTATGTCTCAAATAATACTGACTGTCATGATGGAGATGCCACAATTCATCCTGGGGCTACTGAAATTATTGGTGACGGAATTGATCAGAATTGTAATGCTATGGAAGTGTGTTATGCCGATGTTGACAATGACGGATACAGGCCAAACGGCACGGCTACTGTAAATAGTTCTGATATGGATTGTAACGATGTAGGAGAAGCCGTAAGTTCAGATCCTGTAGGAGATTGTAACGATAATGATTTTAGTGTTAATCCAGGGGTTATAGATATTTGCAACGGACTAGATGATAATTGCAACAGTTTGGTTGATGAGGGAGGTACAATCACTTTTTATAGGGATTTTGATAGTGATGGATACGGCATGGCAAGCAGCGGCACCATTCAGGCATGTACAGCGCCTGCCGGTTACGTTACAAATAATACTGATTGTAATGATGCAGATGCAACCGTTCATCCTGCAGCTATTGAAGTTTGTGATGGCGCTAATGTTGATGAAAATTGTAATGGTTCAGCAGATGACAACGATGTTTCAGCTATAAATACAACTGTATTTTATTTAGATGCAGATGGTGATAGTTTTGGAGTAATCTCTAATTCAGTTACCAAATGTGATCCGGTTGGGTCGTATTCTGCAACTGTTGCAGGCGACTGCGATGACTCAAACCCTAATGTCAATCCAAATATTTTAGAAATAAACAATGGCATAGATGATAACTGCGATGGAAATATAGATGAATTAGTAACTTCTATAATTGAATTAACTGCAACAGATAAGATTTATTTTTATCCAAACCCTACAAGCGATAAAATAACAGTAGTGGGTATTACAAATAAAACAAAATATCAAATTATAAACTACATTGGAGCAGTAGTGCAGGAAGATTATATTGACGAGGAAAATACAAGCATCAGTATTAAATCTTTTTCACCTGGCTTATATTATTTAAGAATGGCTAAAGGCCTGACAAAAGCAATTAAATTAATAAAAGAATAACAAGGTTTTTATTGTTTGAAAAAAGCCGCCAACTGTTGAGTTGGCGGCTTTTTAAATTTTCTACATAAAACTTACTTACTCAAATACAAATTCCGCTCGCTGTAAATGTTCTGAAAATATTCATCCTGCAAGCTATCAATAAAATAAATTGCTTCACCGGTAGATTTCATTTCAGGCCCTAACTCTTTCTGGATCTCAGGGAATTTCTCATAACTAAATACAGGAATCTTGATCGCGTACCCTTTTTTCTTTGGAGCGAAATTGAAATCTTTTACTTTAGCACCAAGCATTACTTTAGTAGCGTAATTTACATAAGGCTCATCATACGCTTTTGCAATAAACGGTACAGTACGCGATGCACGTGGGTTTGCCTCAATAATATAAACTATTTCATCTTTAATAGCGAACTGGATATTCAACAAACCAACTGTTTTTAAAGCAACTGCTATGGTTCTCGTATGTTGCTCCATTTGTTTCAACACATTTTCAGATAAATCAAATGTTGGAAGCACGGCATAACTGTCGCCACTGTGAATACCGGCAGGCTCAATATGTTCCATCATTCCAATAATGTACACATCTTTTCCGTCGCAAATAGAATCAGTTTCAGCTTCAATCGCATTTTGTAAAAAATGATCTAACAATACTTGATTACCTGGCAAATCATGTAATAATTTCACCACATGCTGTTCCAGTTCTTCTTCATTGATAACGATTTTCATCGATTGTCCACCTAATACATAACTGGGACGAACTAATAACGGAAAGCCTAATTCTTTTGATAATGTAATGGCCTCTTCAGCATCGGTAATAACTCCAAATTTTGGATATGGAATATTGTTTTCTTTTAATAAGTTAGAAAATCGTCCCCTATCTTCCGCTAAATCCAATGATTTAAAGTCGGTACCAATGATTTTAATGCCGTAACGCTCTAGCTTCTCCGCAAGTTTCAACGCTGTTTGTCCTCCCAACTGAACTATGACTCCTTCAGGTTTTTCATGCAAAATAATATCGTAAATATGTTCCCAAAAAACCGGTTCAAAATATAATTTATCTGCCGTGCTAAAATCAGTACTAACGGTTTCCGGGTTACAGTTGATCATAATAGTTTCGTAACCCATTTCTTTAGCTGCTAATACACCGTGCACGCAACTATAATCGAATTCAATGCCTTGCCCAATACGATTTGGGCCTGACCCTAAAATGATCACTTTCTTTTTATCTGTGCGAATACTTTCATTTTCATCCTCAAAGGTTGAATAATAGTAAGGTGTTTTTGCTTCGAACTCAGCAGCGCAGGTATCCACCATTTTAAAAACACGGTTGATGTTCATGTCCTTACGCTTATTATATACTTCACTTTCTAAACAACGTAATAAATGCGCCACTTGTCTGTCAGCATAACCCATTTGCTTTACCTCATACAATAAATCTCTTGGAATGTCGCTTAATCTGTATTTAGAGACTTCATTTTCTAAAGAAATCATTTGTTCGATCTGCTCCAAAAACCACATATCAATACGGGTTAATTTTTGTATAGTTTTGATGGAGATGCCTAACTTCATCGCATCATAAATCATGAACAAACGGTTCCAGCTCGGTCGTTCTAAACCTGCTAAGAGTTCTGCCTGATTAGTATTTTCTTTTCCATCAGCACCCAAACCGTTACGTTTAATTTCTAAACTCTGACAAGCTTTTTGCAATGCTTCCTGAAAAGAACGGCCAATTGCCATAACTTCCCCAACGGATTTCATTTGAAAACCCAGTTCACGGTTACATCCTTTAAACTTATCAAAGTTCCATCGAGGAATCTTCACGATCACATAATCCAATGTCGGTTCAAAATAGGCCGATGTTTGTTTAGTGATTTGATTTTGTAATTCATCTAATGTATATCCAATTGCCAACTTACTGGCAATACGGGCAATCGGGTAGCCGGTAGCTTTACTTGCTAATGCAGATGAACGGGACACGCGCGGATTAATTTCAATAGCAATAATTTTTTCTTCTTCATCGTCACTCACCGCAAATTGCACATTACAACCTCCTGAGAAATTGCCAATGCTGCGCATCATCTTAATGGCCATGGTACGCATTTTTTGATACGTGCTATCACTAAGTGTTTGCGCAGGGGCTACCGTAATACTATCGCCAGTATGCACACCCATTGGATCAAAATTTTCAATGGAACAAATAATGGCAACGTTATCATTCTTATCGCGTAACAATTCCAGTTCATATTCTTTCCAACCCAACACAGCTTTATCAATTAATACTTCATGTATTGGGGAAGTTTGTAGCCCCCGATTCAATAAAGCGTCATAATCTTCTTTTTTGTAAACTACTGAGCCTCCGCTTCCGCCAAGGGTAAAAGAAGGACGTATCACTAACGGAAAACCAAATTCTTGCGCTACTGATTTCCCTTCTAAAAATGACTTAGCAATTTTTGATGGAGCCATGGCTACTCCAATTTCATTCATGCGAATACGAAATAAATCTCTGTCTTCGCAAACTTTGATAGCATCAATGTCAACACCAATCATTTTTACATTGTATTTTTTCCAGATACCTAAGTCCTCGCATTTCAACGCTAAGTTCAAGGCTGTTTGTCCGCCCATGGTTGGTAGCACGGCATCAATGTGTCGCTCTTCCAATATCTTAACAATGGATTTGACTTCTAATGGCAACAGGTAAATATGATCTGCTGTCACTTTATCGGTCATGATCGTTGCCGGGTTAGAGTTGATCAGAGTCACCTCAATACCTTCTTCGCGAAGACTTTTGGCCGATTGAGAACCTGAATAATCAAACTCACAGGCCTGGCCAATAATAATAGGGCCTGAACCAATAATTAAAACGGATTTTAAGGATGTATCTTTCATATAGTAATAAAGGGTGTTTGATTATTATATCACAACAATATGCTACAAAAAAACAAACTTGGTAAAGATAGTGCTTTGATTGGTTTTGGTTTCAGTAAGATTTTAACAATTAATTAATAAAGGAGGTTTTATTTTAATTAGTAAGTTTGGCTATTGGTTCCTTTTAAATACATACTGTTTTTCTGTTATATATTCCTATCAGGGTTAAAAGCTGTTGCCCAGGATGATTATGCGCAATCCACGCCGCGAGACTATTTGAAAAACCCGGCTAAAACTGCAGGTTTCATTGAACTCGGTGGAAATGCAGGGCTTTATTCACTCAATGTTGACAGGATTTATTATTACAAAGAGAAATTAAAAGTAAGTGTAAGGTTTGGTTTTGCTACCCATCTTAATGGAATTTACATTGAGCCCATTTGCGTTTTGGAAAATAACTTTATTCTTTTTTCAAATCCTCATCATTTGGAACTTGGACTGGGTCTTACTTTACAGCGCCGTTATAATGAAAGGCTCAATCAAATTGATTCGTATTTCTGGGAAAATATTTTATTCAGTGTTTGGCGTTGCGGTTACCGTTACCAAAGACAGGATGATGGCTTTTTTATCAGGGCAGGGTTAACACCGGTGGTAATGAGTAATGATGCCTTAGGGTTTCACTCAAATTATTTCCAGTTTTGGGCAGGAGTAAGTGTAGGCGTTAGTTTTTAAAAAAACAATACTCAAAAGGATTAATAAATTAATTCTTTCTTTTTAATGTTCAACCCCGAACGGGTTGTATATGAATAATAATCAAAGTATCTAAGGACGTACAACCCCTATGGGGTTGAATACACTAATTTCATATCAATTAAGAAATTGATTTTCTAAATTGTTAATACGAATATGTGTTATTATTAATCACACCAATCACAGTTCCTCTTAATTCCTTTCCAATAAAACCTGAATTTTTGTTTGAAGAAACAATGTGTGACCTTTCGAACACATATTTTTTTGAAGGATTGAATAAGGTCAGGTTGGCTTCTGCCCCTTCCTTAATACTAACTTCAGGTATTCTTAAAATGCTTCGTGGATTTTTTGTCAAAGTATCAATGATGTTTTCAATTGACACCTTAGAGCTGAGTGCTGAATTCAAAACACCAAAGCAACTCTCAAGGCCAATCATGCCATTATCTGCCAGATCAAACTCAAGATCTTTGCTCTCGATATCCTGTGGATTGTGATCACTTACGATCACATCAATTGTTCCGTCAGCGATTCCCTTTTTCAAAGCATCTATATCTTCTTTGGTTCTTAACGGAGGGTTAACTTTAAAGTTCGTATCAAAACCTTCCAGTTCTGTTTCTTCTAATAATAAATTGTAAGCGGCAACTCCGCAGGTGATATTTAATTTCTTGGATTTTGCTTTTTTGATCAGCTCGACACTTCCTCTAGTGCTGATCGTGGGGATATGCATTTTACCTCCTGTGTATTCCAGGATCTGGATATTACGTTGCAACATGATCTCTTCCGCTAAAGCAGGAATGCCTTTTAATCCGAGCTTTGTAGAAGTAACCCCTTCATTAACCAATCCTTCGTGTGAGATTGTTTTATCATCACAATGTGTTATGATAAAACTATTGATGTTATCGGAATATTGAAGAGCCCTTAAAATCAAACCCGCATCTTTAGTTGTTTTTTTATAATCACTGAAAGCTACGGCTCCTGATAGTTTCATATCGTACATTTCCGACAGGTCATTCCCTTCCTGATTATGGCTTAGGGTTCCAATCGGTAATACATCTATTAAATTATCTTTTGAACGGTTAACAACATATTCAATCTGAGCTTTATTGTGCAATGGAGGATTTGTGCCACTCATTAAACATATACTTGTAAAACCGCCTTTGGCTGCACTTCTCAAACCGTTATCCAGGGTTTCTTTATGCTCGTACCCCGGATCGCAAAAGTTAACCTGCATATCCAGCCAACCTGCAGATATATGTAGCCCTTCTGTTTCAATAGTTTTAATTCCCTTCTCAGGAGTAATGGACTTTTTAATCTGGGTAATAACACCCTTTTCAATTAAAACATCCATCACTTTACCGTTGTGCGGGCTGGTTGAATCAACAATCGTTGCTTGTTTTATTAATAGATTCATTTTTTATTTTCCCGCAGATTTCGCAGATCTGCACAGATTTTAATGGTTTGTAGTTTCTACTCATTTGATTAAACTGTTGCTTGCTATTTAAAATTAATCTCAGCGCAAATCTGCGACATCTGCGGGACATTAATTTCTAAATAACCGTATAATTAAAATTTCTGCTGCTAAAAATATCAAAGCTAAAATTAAAAACAATTTCCACAGTTTTTCCCCATCGTTTGCATTTTGCAGTGTATTTGTTAATGTTTTTTCACCGACATCAATAATGGTGACATTTCTTAAATTTTTTTCATCGATCTGTTTCTGAAGGTCCTCAACATTCATAAAATTCATATCTGATTCTTTCCTGTTAAAATTAAACGCCAGGTCTTTTATGATTTCATTGTTTTCAATTACAGTGTATTGGCCGGCTTCTGTAATTTGATTTTGCGTGAACAAAGTAGTGGCATTATTTATTATGCGGTGTTCAGGAATCACATCTATCTTTATTGTTGCAGAGCCCGCCGAAGTATCGTCCTTAATGATATGCAATGGCTTCTCAGAAAAATTAGAAACCGTATTTAACTCAATCGTTTCGTTTATAGCAGTTCGGTAATATACAGGAGAAGGCTTTAAACTAAGGATTGACATTTTAATAACTGTGGGCACAAACAAGGCGTGTTTCAATAAATTTGAACAGGATGCATCTGATGGAATTGAGAACAGATAAATTTTTCCATTACCCAAAGGATTTAAGGAAAGTAAAAAATCACCGTTTTGTAACTGTAAAAGGCTTTGAGTATTACTCTGTGTTGTTTTAGTAAATTCAAAATGTTCAAAAACCTTTGGCAAATCCATATTGTGATCGATTTTATCAAAAACACCTTCATACAATCCCTGTTCAAAATTAATACTTTGCGTTTTTGTATTTATTGTATCTGATTTTACTATTTGTGGTAACCTGAGATTTTGAAATGCGGTACGGTAAGATTCCAAATCGGGTTTCTTATTTGGAAAGATGACAAGGCTCCCACCTGTCGTTACAAATTTTTCTAGTTCTGATGTTAAACCTGAAGTAAGGCTATTTAATTCATTTAAAATAATAATTTGTGTTTTTGAAAAAAGGCTATAATCAATGGACGATTCATTGTTCTCGTGAAATACAAACAAACTATCATGCTGCATCAATAATCTGAAATTTCCGGCGGTATTTGTTTCTCTTCCATTAATCACCAAAGCATGAATCGTATTACTGGCATTAAAACTAAAATAAAAAGCATCATCATAGGTGATCGGGTAATCTTCAATTTTTAAAACTCCCTTATTAATTCCTTTTACTTTCACAGTAAACGCTATGGCTACATCGCCTTTATTTCCGGCGCCTATATTAAATGAATTTAATGATACCTGGGCCTCATTAATAAATAATTTCAGGGTAACGTTTTCAACATCTTTTGTACTCTTATTAAAAATTGTTGCGTGAATAATCTGTGTAGTGCCAAATTGCTGAACGGGTGTT
>JANPOX010000041.1:0-8184 GCA_031428235.1 Bacteroidia bacterium
TCCTCTAACCTGATGCAGTTTGTTTATTAAACCACCACTAAAAATTAACAGATCGCTGTTAAATTTTAAACCGTAAGAAAACAGTTTCGCTATGGCACAGAAATAAAAATTTGTATATTAGTCTCTTAATTAAAAGAACTCTTTTTTTATTTATGCCTGCTGCTAACCACATAAATGTATTATATGTTGATGATGAATTGGATAATTTAAAATCCTTTGCCGCAACATTCCGTAGGGATTTTAACGTATTCACCGCTATTTCTGCTAAGTCCGCACAACTAGTTTTAGCCGGCAATAACATTCATGTATTGATCACCGACCAACGAATGCCTGAAATTACCGGAACCGAGTTATTAGCAGAAGCGGTTAAAAAATATCCTTATCAAACCCGGATTCTATTAACCGGATACTCCGATGTGGAAGCAATTATTGATGCTATTAACAAGGGGCAGATCTATAAGTATTTACAAAAACCCTGGAAGGATGAGGAGTTAAAATCCGCAATTATAAGCGGCTACGAAATATTTGATTTAAAAAGCCGAGAAAGAGATTTATTGAAACAACTTCGAGAAAAAAGTACTTTAAAAAATCAAATCATTACATAAACCAAAGGCGTATCCTTGCCAGTAGTGCACTGGAAGGGCTTATAATTTCTGATTTTCTGTTCAAGTTTAACATTGCGAAGTTCACTTTCCAGTAATAATATTTCATAATGCCTGTTAAGCGCTACTATTAGTTCATCAATACCATTTTTCAAAGGATTCTCAAAACTTTTTGGAAGCAAATGGACTTCCAATAACATAAAATCTTTTTCTTTTAATTTAAACACATTACAAATTTGGGAGATCCGCTGTGGAGTAAACTTAATTTTGCCTTTTTCAAGTTTACTATATGCTTGTTGGCACACTTTTAATTTCTCTGCCATTTTAGCCTGTGAAAAATTCAATTGATACCGCAGCAATTTTAAATTTCTACTGTAGAGGGTGTTATCCGAATTACTCATAATTGCAAAATTTCATATCGCTAAAATATGACAAATTACAACTTCTTCAACACGCTAATAAAAATATTTTTTTGAAATAACGGATAGTAACTTACTACCAATATTAAACCATTCCAGATTTATGGTACCATCAAAAAACACGAGGAGGTTTTTAATACAAATTAATTAAAACATATACCCAAATACTAACTTGGCATAAAAGGGCGTGCCCGGTGTAAAATGTAATTCGTCCACCTGCTGATTTTCATTACGCATTTTAGTTTGCGTGGCAAACTGTGCCTCATTCCAGTTAACATTAAAAATATTTTCAATAAATAAACCCACTTTATACTGTTTGGTTTTATAATTAGCACTTAAGTCAACAACGTTATAACCATGAGCAATAATGGTATTAGTTTCGTTTGCTGGTCTGTCCTGCATATATCTGTAACGCAAGCCAAACTCTAAGCCGCTTTTAAATTTAGCTGTTAATCCACCGGCAGAAGTTAATGTTGGAGCAAGAGGAATAAAATAATCTTCCTTTTTTTCATACCCAAACACCGTATCAATAAACCTTCCTTTTGATGCATTAATATCTATGTCCATATATAGCCAGGAAAGTAATTGGGCTCTTCCACTAACATCTATTCCAACTCTTCTACTCGCACCTTTGTTTTCGGTAGTGCCATCATCACCTACATAAACTAATTCATTACTGAGATCCATTCCCCATACAGCCGCTGATATAACAGTTTTACTATTTACATGAAGTAATGTCCCCAACTCTGCGCTTACAGCAATTGGAAGTTGATGTTGTGTTTTATCCTGAACAGAAGAACGGGCATCATTGGAGTGGTATCCGCTTCCTGCGTTAAAAAACAATTGCACTTTATTATTTACAGTATAAATTAAATTCAATTTCGGGTTAAATGCAGATTGATAATTATATCCAGAATAATTACTGTGAAGGGAATCCGTTGGAAGTAAATCTTCAACATCAAAAATAAAATAATCATATCGCAACCCTAACTCTGCTCTAAAATGATCATTGAAACGAAAAACCTCATTGGCATAAACGGCGTTAGAACGTTGGTGAATCTGTGAATGGGCATTTACTTTTAAGCGCTCCCTTTGTGGGGAATTCCATAAACTATTTTCTATATCATCGGCTCTAAAGGAGGCACCCAAAGTAAATTTATTATTCAAATTAAAAACTTTATGGCCAACAGTATACTTAGTGTTTAACCCTCGAACTGTTCTGTTATCATTTTGTTCAATCATATCTCCGTTTACGGAGTCAACTAAAAAAAAGGTAAAGTTTGAAAATAATTTGAAGCGATACGTTGACATATAAACCTGTGCCTCAAATTCTCCAACCCCTAATTTGTTATTATAAACTAAATTATAATTATTACGTTGTGTGGTGCCACCTTCATTAGGATCGATACTGCCGTAACGAGAAATTATTTTTTGCTCAGCTCCTCGTTCCGGAATTTGACCAGAGGCATTCCACGATGAGCCAAACCCGGTAACAGAAAAATGAATGCGACTATGTTCATTGATTGCTATGGTGGTTTTTGAAAACAAATTAACCCGTTTAAAATCCTGGCTCCTGTCAAAAAAACCTCTGTTATTTACAACATCCGCAGCAAAATAGGATGTAACGTTATTACTATTAATAGGTACTTTTAAAAGTGCTAAACCCCTATTACTAGTTATGGCGTTAGTTTGCGGAACAGAACCAGTTTCAAATTGAAGAAGGTTGGTTGGCAAAGAATCCAATGTTTTAAAATTAACCGCGGCGGCAGTCGCAAAATCTCCATAAAGGGGCGAAGATGTTCCTTTAAAAATACTCATCCCTTCTACAACTTCTGGAATTAAAAAATGTAAATCTGCATAACCTTGTCCGTGACCATGACTCGGCATATTAACCGGGATACCATCAACAAAGGTAGCAATGTCTGTACCATGATCACAATCAAAACCGCGGATGAATATTTGTTCTGATTTACCACCTCCGGCATGTTGAGCAATAAATAAACCAGGTACCAATCTTAACATATCCTGTGCTGAATTTTTTGGTCGGTTAGCAAAATCCTTCTGACTTAAAAAGGACGATGAAGCCGCAGATACAGGCCTGTCAATTGCGATATCCACTTCATTTAATGCAACTGACTTAGAAATTAATACCACATTTATCACTGTCGTATCAGAAGAAACAACGTTTAATGTTATTACTTGCTTTTCATAGCCAGGTTTTTCAAATTCGATATCGTAAGCGCCAGCAGGAACATTCACAAAGAAAAAATTCCCATTGTCATCAGTATGCGAATGGCTGTTGGTTTTTTCAATGTTTACAAATGCATTTTCTAAATTTCCGCCCGAATCTTTGTCTTTAATGTTACCCTTAATGGCAGAAGTCTGCGACGTTAATGAGGCGATATTAGAATATAAAAAAATGAACAGCAGAGCTTTATAATGAATAAAAAAGTTTCTCATAAAATATTTTTAAATTTTATCAAGCGTTAAAAACAGGTAAATAATTGCAACAAAGCCGTTTAATACTTGAATGAGTAAATATTAAAAAAGGATAATAGTCAAGATGAATAATCTTTTTGATTAAACAATTTTGAAATAAATGTAAAATAGTAGGAATCCAATAGTAGTAAAATGCTTCCGTAAAACATTTTTGTTATTAGAACAAAAGATTTAAAAACAAATTAATCCTTAAGCTTTGGGAGGAATAAAAGGGGGTGAAGTGAATAAATCTATTGGCGCGATGAGGTAAGGCGTAAGTACCTCCATCGCTTTTAGGAAATAGTGTTCAGATTGTAAATTATTAGATTTTACATGAACTGATAAATTATCCTTTTCTGAAATTACAGGAATGTTTTCAGTGTTATTTTTTACCTCTTCTTTCAATTCCAGATGTATATGGTAGCGCCCGTTTTCATAATGGACAGAAGCCATATGAGAACTCTCAAAAAAAGCATGCGCAATAATATCTTTCACTAAAGGCATTACCGGCTTAATTAAACCAAAAGTATATATACCAAGCATTAAATAAATAAATGCTCTTCCTAAAATATATTCTCTTTGTTTCTTCACTAATTATAAATACGTAATAATTTATCGAATGGATTTTTAAGTAGTGAAAAAAGTTCGCTCCACTGTCCAGTATAAACCCATCATGGCAATAACAACAGATATGGGCACTACAACTCTGGGGCGATACCATTCCTTAGGAGCAAACCATTTACCAATTAATAACCAGGTAATCAGTATTACAGTTATTTGTCCTAACTCTACCCCTACATTAAACGTGATTAAGCAAGTAAAAAACTGGCTTTGAGGTAAACCCAGTTCCGTGAGTGCAGAAGCAAAACCCATTCCGTGAATCAAGCCAAAAATAAATACGATAATGATTCTGGCTGATTTTAATTTATCGGTAATGATATTTTCAATGGCTACAAACATAATGGAAAGCGCAATGATGGGTTCAATGATATGAGTAGGCGGTGTAATAATTTGGTACATTGCCAACCCAAGTGTTATGGAATGAGCCACAGTAAATGCAGTTGCCTGCCAGATTACTGATTTTAATTTTGGGTTTAATAAAAAGATACTAATTACAAATAAAATATGGTCGACCCCTAATGGGAGAATATGTGTAAATCCAAGTTTGAGATACACCATCGCGGCATCTGTTCTGGATAATTTACTTAGCGCGTCATCCATAGGATGTGAGAAACCGGTGGCGGGTATGAATACCGCCACCATCACAAGCACGAATGCCAAAGCTGTTTTATTTTTCCTGAAGAGTTCCATTTTTATAATGAGGCAATGTTTCCTTTAACTTCTCTTTTTAATTCAATATCCAGGTAAGGATTTGTTTTCAATGCCTGTCTGATCAAATCATCTCCAATTCTTTTTTGGCCTGTTTTAATCTTTATTAAACCTGCATGGCATAACAAGGTCGGGTTTTGAGAATGCGTTCTCATTGCTTTGTCAATTAAACGATTGGCTTCTGCAAAATCACCTTTTTTATAATACACCCAGGCAAGTGTTTCACACACATCAATATTATCTGGTCTTCTCTCATACTCCAATAAAGCGTGCTTTAAGGCTTTTTCAGTATCCGGCACTTTTAGGTAGGCATATGCCAATTCTTTATCAGCATAATGACCATGACCACTCTCACCTTCATCCACATCAGCAATCGGGCTTAAAAGTGCTATTACTTCCTCTGCGGATTCTTTTGACTTTTCGCTTTCATTATTTAATTTATATAAGTCAGTTAATTCATCAGCAAAAGAATATTCAATGATCATTTTTTTTGCTTTCTCATAACCCGCTATAGCTACTTTATAATTTCCTTTTTGTTTAGCGATGTTGCTCAGTCCTGCAATAGCAAAAGCATAATCAGGACGTTCACCTAATGCCATTTTATATTGGATTTCGGCACTATCTAATTGACCCTTTTGTTCAAATAGATGCGCTAAAATCATACGTGTCCATTCGCTCTGTTCAAGACCTGGGTAACCAGCAGCCACAGCTAATTTAGCTGCTGCAATGGATCCATTTAAATCACCGTGTATTTCTCTTAAATAAGAAACGCGCGCATAAGAACGCATGTCGGGACGAATGGAGATCATCTTATCGCAAACTTTAACTGCCTCTTTATAATTTCCGGTTTCAACATACGCATCACACATTAAACCATAAATGAAAGCGCTATTTGGATTAATCGGTATTGCCTGTTGTGCCACTAATAATCCTTCCGTAAAATGATGCTGCGATAACAATACAGTTGCTTTACAACATAAAGCATCAAAATTTTTTGGTTCATTTTTTATAACGTCGTCTAACAGTTCTAGGGCTGCCGCATCATAATAACCATGATCACCTGTGATGCGAGCTTCTTGTATATATGCTTGGGAAAGCTGTAATTTAGCTTTAAAATTTTCCGGATTTAATTCAATGTCTTTTAACAAGGCTTCAATAGCCTGTTTTGTATTTAGCCATTCTCCTGAAAGAGCAATGGTTCCTGTCCGTTCTTTAAAAGAAGGAATTGTTTTTACTGGCTTTTTAGAAAAAATTAAAATCATTCCTATAAATACCGCACTAATGCTGACTAAAATAATGTATAAATATTTACGCATGGATTAAAGATATTGATTAATAATATAAAGACCGGCCGTTTTTAAACGCCCGGTCTTTAGGTTAAAGTTTATTTTGTAACAATAATCTTGATAGTTTGAATAGTTGAATTATCAGCAACTAAAGAAGCAAAATATACACCGTTAGAGGCATTATCAGCATTCCAGTTTAGCTCATAAGTACCGGCATCCTGTTTTTGATTAACCAGTGTACTTACTTTTCTTCCATTGATATCATAAATTGTGATAGCTACATTAGAACTTTCAGCAACTCTGTATTTAATAGTAGTTTGGCTTCTAACAGGATTAGGGAAACTTTCGATCATTCCTGCCGGAGCAGCAATACCTAAACCACTATTGTAGTTTCTAATTCCTGTAGGGGAATTAACTACCGCTAAAGGTCCGCCACACTTACCAAAACCGCTCCAAGGCGCTTGAACATACGGGAAGTTCGCTTTAAATGTTGTATCATTTTTTTCAATACCAGTAGTATATCCTAAGACGTTCAACAATTTAGGCGTTACCGGATTGGCTCCACCTGCAGTGTAATCATCATACCATAAACCAATTGCTGCTAAAGCAACTCCGCTTACCGCTTGTAATTCAATACGGGTAACGTCATCCTCTAAACGACGACCGTTAGGGAAACCATCCATATTTGGAATAAACTGAAGAGCAGAACTTCCTGCGTAAAGTGGATCTGTTAATCCTAACACGCATGCCTGAATAATACCTAACGAACTAAATTTTGGATCATTACGTGGTGTTACAGGAACCGCCATGTTTAAACGTAACATATCCCCAAACGTAGGTAAAAAGTTATTGATAAATGGCTTACCAACTGCTAGTGGGTTACCACCTTTACCTGTTGCTAATTGATACGGAGGTAAGTTAGGAACACCTGTGTGAAAAATTGGTAACAAATCCACTGAACGTGGCTTGCCCTGGCGCAGTAAATAGTTACCAAATAAATTGGTATCCAATGCTGTACCTGCACCACCATTAGTAGCACGGATTGGCCATAAACCATCATTTGTGTTACCAAAATCATATGTCTGTAAAGAGTTACGTTGAATTCTTAATGGCGCTAATCCCGGCACTGCTCCACCAAACTGAGAGTTATCCATGTACAATCCTAATTCAGGATTACAGAAATAAGCTTCCATTGCAGGATCTTCCGTATAAGGTGTTAATGAATTCCATTTGTCTTTATCTCCAATCGGAATCACTGCTTCGTTAGTTAAAGGCATACCAATACGGGAAACCTGAACCCATGAACCAGAGTAAGATTCTGTACCGTTAGTATTTAAAGTACGGATTTGTTGTCTGCTTGCCGAAGCCCAAACTCCTATTACAAAGTTGCCATCTAATATATTAGTAGCTGAAGTAACAGGCAAACCATTTTTTTGCAATGTTGCAATTGGAACTTTGATTGCAATGGAGTGAATGTTTTTACAAGCAACACCATCTTCAGGTTTATTAATACCTGTACCACCAGCTCTTGTTTGTCCCAGGTCAAAAATACCGCCTAAGTCAACAAAGAAAGGATCATCAGAAGGACCGCAGTAAATTCTCTCTCCCCCAGTGCCAGTTGCAGTTACAGTTGCAGACGCCATTAAAGCATCATAATTTGCAGCTCCTAAACCTACTACAGGATCAGAAATTGAGCGTGGGCCAATGTTTGGAGGAGGAACAACACCTGCAGTTACAATTGTTGTGAATGCTCCACCGTTAATACTTTTTTCGCATACATACGTTGTTTTAAGATTTTGCTGTCCTAAACGAATGTTGAAAAAAGTAGTTGGATCCTGGTTCGTTTTTGTGAAAGTAAAACGGTAAGTTATATCATCACCTGTTGTACCATCATTTTCAACGTGAACCTCGTAACGGATATTTTCGCCGAAAGATGCGTAGTTAGGGCCACCCTGAGGTAACTGTAAAGGCACATAATTAGCAATAATAGTTACATAGTTTGTATCATCCGGACTACGGAATGCGTATAAGTCCGTGTTGTCAGTTAGCGGATCGTTAGCGATCAACGGT
>JANPOX010000042.1:0-1654 GCA_031428235.1 Bacteroidia bacterium
TAATTAAATATTTTTTGTGTCTCTGTGATTTTCATGAAGCAACATTGATATTTTTTGTATATTTATTACCAACATAATAATCATATTAAAAATATTAAAAACAAATACTCATGAAAAAAAACTTACTTGCTTTATGTGTGCTGAGCTGCACATCTTTAATTGCACAGGTTCCAAGTCCGGAATGGTCTATCTTGCAGAATACTAATTTCCCGCAAGTAGCTGCAGGAATTCGTTATATGGATGCAGTGGATGCTAATGTTATCTGGGCTACCGGATATGATGGTTTTGCCAGTGGTAGTAACCATAATTGGTTTACAACTTCTGTTGATGGTGGTACTACTTTTTCTTATGGCGATGTTTTTCTTGACACAAATACAAATGTGATAGCAAGTATCATTGGTATGAATGCTACAACGGCTTACGTTACTGGTTATTTTAAGGCAACTGGTAATAAAGGAGTTGTTTATAAAACAACCAACTCGGGTGCTTCCTGGATGGATATTACAGCCGTAAATATGTATACCAATTCCGCTTCGTTTGCTAACATCACTTGCTTTACCGATTCCGTTACAGGAATTACAATGGGCGATCCAGTTGGTGGCGAGTATGAAATTCATAGAACTGTTGATGCTGGTGCTAACTGGACAAAAATACCAGGAACGAGTATTCCAAATCCATTGAGTACTTCTGAATATGGTTTAACGGATGTGTTTACACAAAACGGAAATGATATTTGGTTCGGAACAAATAAAGGCCGCGTTTATCATTCTGCTGATGCAGGTTTAACTTGGACAGTTGGTGCTATCACAGGTGCATCTCAAGGAGTTTCACGTTTAGCTTTTAGAGATAACATGAACGGACTATGCATTGCCTTTAGTGGAACTACTTCTGCACCTGTTGCAGGTTTATATGTAACGGTTAACGGAGGATTAAACTGGACCCAAATTTCTTCTCCTGCTAATCTTGGCTTAAATGATATTTGCAGAATTCCTGGAACAACGATGTATGCGTCATGTGGTGCGGGTACAGGAAATAATATCATATCTTATTCCTCAGATGATGGAGCAACATGGACTGATTGGGGAAGTACTAATATTCAATATTTAGCAATTGATTTTGTTGACAATGCAAATGGGTGGGCCGGGACTTTTTCAGATCAATCACTTTCCAGTATTGGAGGAATGTATAAATATTCTGGGTTACCTACATCATTAAAACCAGTTGCTGAAAAAGTAGATTTTAATGTAATGCCTAATCCAACAAGCGGTTCAATTAGTTTTGTTTTGCCACTTGCAAAAAATGGTTTAACAATCGAAGTGATTGATGCTTTAGGGAAAATTGTTTATACAGAAAAAACTATTTCAACGAATGTTGGAGATAAAAAACAGTTAAATCTTGATTTTTTACCGAAAGGTTTATATACTGTTAGAATACAAACAGCATCAGAAAAAGCATTTACTAAAATTGTATTACATTAAAAATTATATTATACTTAATTTTAAAAAGCATCTGCCCTTGGTAGATGCTTTTTTTATGATTCATCTTTTGGGCTCATGAACCATTCCACAGCTGGCGGATCGCTTGCATCCATTTCGCTGCATAAAAGACATTTGCATATATGGTTTAGTGCGATTGAAATTCGTCACATCGAGCT
>JANPOX010000043.1:0-18058 GCA_031428235.1 Bacteroidia bacterium
TAGTAAACAACAGGCTCTTATTATTTTATCTGCGCGAAGAGAATCAGAATTATTACGAGTAGCCAAACAAGCTAACTTAAATGAAAAAAATGCATTCATACTTCCTTTTGATTTAGCAGATACCTCGAAAGCAAATGACTATGCTCAACAAATACTTTCTAAATTCGGAAAGATAGATATTCTTATTAATAATGGGGGACAAAGCCAACGTTCTTCCGTTATTGAAACCTCAGCAGAAACTGAACGTTCACTCTTTGAGATCAATTATTTTAGTGTTGTCAACTTGTCAAAAGCGGTATTACCACACATGCTTAAGAAAGGTTCAGGAAAAATCGTTGTGGTGAGTAGTATTGCCGGCAAATTCGGTTTTTATTTACGGTCATCTTATTCTGCCGCCAAACATGCCCTACATGGTTATTTCGAGAGTCTGCGTTTGGAAACAGAAAAAATGGGGATCAGTGTATTAATGGTTTGCCCGGGAAAAATAAAAACCAATGTTTCCGTGAATGCTGAAACCGGTGATGGTAAAATTCATAATCAAATGGATCCTAGTCATGAAAACGCAATGAGTGCAGAAGAATGCGCCCGACAAATCATTTCAGGAATTCTAAATGATAAAGTTGAAATTTTTATAGGAGGAAAAGAATTACTGGTCGTGAAGATCAAACGTTTTCTTCCTAAACTGTTTTTCAAGTTGATCAGGAAACAAAATCCTTATTAAAGATCTATTGGATGAGCATCTTTCCCGACCCAATAATTTCATTGGCCGATGTCAAATGATAAAAATAAACTCCGTTAGGTGTGTTTTGTAAATCAATTTGTGTTTTACCAAAAATATTCTTCATATAATAAATTCTTTCACCAACCAAATTATAAATCTCTAAATCACCTTTTCCATCGATCGCAAATTTTCCTGATGATGGATTTGGTGAAATTTGACCGTAATCTAAATTGCAATTCACAGAAACTATTTCAAAACTTTTGGACTGTCCGTTAAAATCAGTTTGCGTTAATTTATAATAGGATAATCCCTGGTAGGGTTTCACATCAATGAAAGAATAGTGTTTTAATTCATCCGTAGTTCCAGCCCCATCGATCATTCCCGCTTCTTCAAAAATTAATCCATCAGACGAACGCTCGATTTTGAAGTAATCGTTATTGAGTTGACTCGCGACAGACCATTCCAACTGTATTTTATTATTGCTTTGGCATGAGGGTTGAAATTCAATCAATTCTATCGGTAAAATATTAACCTTGTAAAAAACTGTGATTTGCATGTGATCAATCTCAGCAGACATGAATATTCCAACCGCATCGGTCTTAAGACATGTTGAATAAGCCACGCCGAAATTAGTAGCGTTAATATCTGAAGGCGTCCATGTTGTTCCCCAAAGATCATTTGGGCCGCCATAAGAGCCGTAAATATCCAAACCGGGATAAACTAATGTTGAGGCGTGTTCAGTACCTGTAATTACACCATTCTTTACAATTTTTACTGAATTATCCTTAACCGAACATCCGGTCCCCGCACCTTGCTGGCGCCTCTCAGCATCCACCTGTATCCCGCAAATTGTTGCCGTAACAGGGACCGCAAATCCCAAACCGGTTTCCACAAGGTAATTACTACTTACTATTGAATATGAATTAACGAAAGATGAAGAATTTGAACGCTGATTATCGGAAACCTTTACATTTGGAGGGGTAACCCAACTGACAGTTCCTATACTTGCATTATTCGAAAAAATTGTTGCATTCCTTGGCCCGTTGGCAAAACATTGTGAAAAAACAATTGGAGTGTTCCAAAACAAGACAAACAAAAGAAATAATAATAATTTATTCATAACCGTAATGCATTAGTGACACCACAAAGGTAGAGCAGTTAATACGCGCGAAGAATGTTTTTAGTTAGCGTGAACCTTTCAATCGCTCAAAAAATCAAATAGACATAATTGATAAAAGACTATTAAAGATTAATGCAAAGCAGAGAAGAATTTTGTATTTCACTGATTCAAATAATTGATTTCATTCGTATAAATCACGGAATAGTCAATGAATACAACATTTTATATAATCATAAAACATTAACTGAATAAAATAACTTTTTATTGATTTTTTACAATGAAACAAACTTATACCCTTTCGCTTTGATAGCAGGAATAAGTGATTCAAGGAGTTCAGGCATAAAATTCAAACGATCGTGCAATAAAATAATAGCCCCTGGTTTTAGTTGAGACAACACACGTTGCTTTATTTTTTCTATATCTTTAATTGATGTATCATAGCTACGAATATTCCAGCCTATAGATTGAAGATTCAAAGTTTTAACCGCGCGCGCAATGTTTGGATTGGTTACACCGTATGGAGGCCGAAACAATTTATTATTTGGTTGGTACTGTTCAATTAACTTTTGACAGACTGCAAAATCATTAGTTACCTTTTTGGTTGACCAGATATCAATACAATGATCATGAGAAAAACTATGGTTACCGATTTGGTGGCCTTCATCAACAATTTGTTTCAAAACAGCCTCATTGCCGGAAATATTTTTTCCGATGATAAAAAACAGAGCCTTCACATCATGCTTTTTCAAAACCTCTAAAACCCAAGGGGTGTTTGGGTTATGAGGGCCGTCATCAAAAGTCAATATCACTTGTTTGGAACTTGTATTTAAATAATTTGTAGAATAGATATGAAAGTTTAATCCTATAAAATAAGCACCACAGAATTGAACCATTAAAAATAAATGAATCCATAACACCAGATACCAATAACTCAACTCAAGCGCTGAATGAAAATAAAAAAAGGTAATGAGCCCGAGAATAAAAATGATGGTGGTTGGCCAAAATTTTAGCATTGAGATAACAATGTAAAAGAATAATTAATACCTAGGTACTGATTTATAATTAATACATGTTTAATGTGCGTCGGTTTTTTAGCGCTAATCGCTAATATTTTTGGGAGCTTTTGTTTCTCGATTATTTTTGAAGCCACCCACATGGCAAAAGCTGACGCTGTGTGATACTCGCCACAAACGTTTTTATATGAGGCGGCGATAGAATCTTTTTCGATGACTGGTAATAATTCCTGCAACTTTTGATCAAAATTTACATCGCCACTAAAGCCCATCAATGTCACATCGATATCAGCTAATGATAATTTATGTAATTTTAAAAAGCCTTGTAGTTTATTTTGGATATCGGTAGTAGTCTTTGGTTTATACAAAGTTTGTATACCATCCAAACTAGCTAAGCTCTTTTCCGTTTTGGTTTTATTTAATACAAAAAAAGCTGTACCCTCACTCATTTGAATACCCGGTGTACTAGATTTCCAAATTGGCCAATCTGTTACTACTTCCTGAAATTTATGGGCTTTCCTGTTTAATATAATAAAGTTAGGTGTATGTTCTTCTATACCACCTACTAAAATAGTTTCTTTACCTTCTTCAAACAACATCAAGGCATCCTGCAAAGTGCTTTCGAAAGAAAATCCGCGGTGTACATAAGTGAAATTATAATCATGGCATTTCATGATCAATGCAATTTGAGATCCAACCGTATTATGTGTTGACTGGATAAAAGAAGTCGGCGTTAAAAATTGCTCGTCATTATTCAGCATGGCTAATAAAAATCGCTCGCTATCTTCAAAACATCCTAAACCGGTACCTGTAATAATGGCATCTACTTTTTTTGTCTCGGCTTGTTGTATAGCTATATTAGCAGCTGCCACTCCCATTTTAATGGCGCGTCCCATACGTCGCAATAAATTAGGCGCAATGAATTCTTTGTAGGAAGGTTCAATCGCATCAAAATAATCACCTTTAGCAGGATTAATGGTATCAAAAAACCACTCAGCATCAAATGAGTTTTGTGGCGAGATGCAACCTGTTCCGTTTATGTAGGCTTTAATCAAAATTTATGCTTTCTTAAATAATAAGGATGAACAGTTTCCTCCAAATCCAAAAGAGTTGGAAAGAATTATATTTAAAGGGGTATTCAGCAATTTGGTTTCAGGAATTAGATTCATATCCGCAATTGGCGTGGTAAAATTTAAATTCGGGAATATCATACTGTTTTGCAATGATAAAACGGATATAACGGCTTCGATACTTGCAGCTGCTGCTAACGTATGTCCGGTAAATGCTTTGGTAGAACTAAATTTTGGGACATCATTTCCAAACACTGCTTTGGTTGCCATGCTTTCAGATAAGTCATTATTTGGTGTGCCGGTGCCATGCATGTTGATATAATCAATATCAGCAGGATTTAACCCACTCATGGCTAATGCTTGTTGTATTGCTAATGTTGCTCCATAACCCTCAGGTGATGAAGCAGTCTGATGATAAGCATCATTGGCATTAGCATATCCGATCACTTCGGCCAATGCTTTTCCTTTTCTCAAATTCAAAGCATTTTCACCTTCTATGACAACAAAAGCCGCACCTTCTCCTAAATTTAATCCTTTTCTGTTTTCATCAAACGGTTTACACCATTCTCTATCTAAAATCATTAAGGTATTAAATCCGTTAAACGTAAATTTTGATAAGGCATCTACTCCTCCAACAACTACTCTATCCAATTGTCCGTGCTTAATCATCCGGCAACCTAACATAATAGCGTTTGCGGCAGATGAACAGGCGGTTGAAATAGTGGTCACATAATCCACATTTCCAAGGTAATCAGCAATACGTTCAGTGCTATCCCCGCAATCGTGAGTATCCAATACATCCAGGTGATCATCCTTTTCAAATAACTCCTTGTAGTATAATTCTGTTTTACCCATTCCTGCAACCGTGGTAGAGGAAATCACACCGGTGCGCAATCCATCGTTTGTATCAATACCTGAATTAATAACCGCTTCTTTAGCTGCCAGCATAGCGATGTAGGAGTTACGGTTTAAAGCAGGGTTATTGTCTTTTACTAAATCAGCTAAATCAGAATTAGATAATTTAATTTCGCCCGCTAAGAATTCATCTTTATAACGCGTGGTTAAGTGATTGATTTTTCCAATACCTGTTTTGGATTGGGATAAGGATAAAAAAGATTCGGGCACATTGTTTCCAATAGCCGAAATCATTCCTAACCCGGTAATATAAACACGTTGAGACAATTCTTAAGACTTACCTTGAGCTTTAATGTATTCTGCCATAGTTCTTAACGACTGGAAAATAGTTTTTCCGTCTTTAGGATCCTGGATCTTGATACCGTAGTGTTTTTCTAATAATACAATTAACTCCAGTGCATCAATTGAATCCAAGCCTAAACCTTCACCAAATAACGGAGAATCAGGATTAATCTCTTCCGGTTTTACTTCAGCTAAATTAAGCTGTTCAATAATTTGTCCTTTTAATTTTTCTATTAATGCGTCCATTTAGTTTGGTTGTATATAGTTATAACACTTGTTTGATTCAGAGGTTTAAAAATACTGTTTTTATTTATATTTTTAGAGGTTTCCACTAAAAAAATAAAGGCTTCGAAGTTGGCGCCATCCACTTCAACCCAGCCAACAATAGCAGCTTCTGAACCATAATTGATTAGTGTTTCAGTATAATTGACCAAAAGATCAACATCCAATTGCTCTGTAACAAAAAAAGCGTTTTCACCGGTTATCCTATGTTTAATGGCTAATTCTCCAATAGTAATGTTTGGTAACGTATAAACGAACACCGCCGGAGAAGGAAAATAATTTGATTTGTCATTGATAGAATGCTGATGAACACGATCTGTTTCCAAACTGGAAGCGGTGTTAGATAAAATTATAGCCGTTTTTGATAAATCATTTTCGGTTAAAAAAGAAGTGTTCTTTAATGCAAATTCAGCGCATAAAAACCCCAGTTTGCATTGAGCATCCATTTTATGAAATTTAGGATAACTCGTTGCTAAAATTTTGTATGCTTCAGATAAAAATTCAGATAAAGATAATGATGAGTCAGAATGAAATACAATTTCTCCATTAACCGAAATCCGGTTATGTTTTATGTGCGCGTATGAAGTGATTATATTCATTCTTTGTTCTTCTGTTTATTAACCCCAGACTTAAGTCTGGAGTTATTAAGTATCATTTAAGTTAAGGGCTTTAGCCCTGATTTTCAAATTTATATGTTTTTATGAAGTTTTCATACTCTTCATTAAATGTTGTTTTAGAATGGTACTCTTCCTGATTTTTGATACATTCTCTTACTTTTCCCATTACAGATTCGCTAACAGATGCTGCATAATATTCATCAGCCCATTCAAATTTACTTGAAGTGACTTTGTTTTAATTTATCCAAAAGGCAGATTCCCCTTTTATTAATTGCATTGCTTTAGCAATACTCATGTCTGCATTTAGTCCTATTAAACAATGTAAATGCTCTGTATGTCCATTAATGCAGTCAATGAGAATTTCTTTCGTTTTTGCATTTTGTATGATATGATTATCACCTCAGATTTTATATCCTTGGTTAAAAATGGGAATCTATTTTTAGTTCCCCAAACAACATGAATCCATATTCGAACAAAAGCCATTTCTTATAGTCAGGGCTAAAGCCCATTTAATTATTATGTATCTACTCCGAACTAAAGTGCGGAGTTCTTATATTTTACAGAACAAAGCCGCTGCATTACATCCTCCAAATCCCGAAGCCGTCTTTATAAATGATGTAAATGATTTGTTTTGATGAGATTCAATCATGGTGATATTACCACTGACACCTTTTGTTTCATGGCCTTCTGATTTGATGAGGCGTTGGTGTTTCATTGATTCCAAAGACAACACTGTTTCTAAAACACCGGCTGCACCTAAAGTATGACCATAATAACCTTTTAAACTATTCACCGGAATATTATTTAACTCTGCCCTTTCAAAAGCAATCGATTCCATTTCATCATTAAACGGCGTTGCAGTTCCATGCGCAGAAATAAATCCTATATCCTTTGTATTGTCTTTTAATATTTCGGTTAAGCATTGAAACAAACCATCTCCCGTTCTCGACGGACCAGAAATATGATTCGCATCATTGGCAGATGTACCTTCAACAATTTGCGTATTATAAATGGTTGCTAATTCTTTTTTGTTAGTAATTAGAATAGTTGACACTGCTTCGCCTAAGTTGATCCCCACTCTATTGGCATCGAATGGTTTGCTTGGTTCGCTACTTAATGCATTAAATGATTTAAAGCCACTGATCGTAAATTCAGATAAAATATCGCCACCGCATACCAATACATTATCGTAAGTGCCTTGGGCTATAAATCGTTTGGCAATAATTATTGCTAATATCCCTGAAATGCAAGCGTTTGACAATACAACCGGTGTATGTGCCAGTTTGAAATAGTTCTGCAAATGTTTTGCAAAGACAGGTAAATAAACCCGTTTTGCATCAATATTTTTATACTGACCTTCCAGTATATCAATGTTTCCTTTAGTCGTAGAATAAATTAAAAGTGTACGATTATCACGAGGATCAATACCGCTCTGGGTCAACACATCCTGAATTGATAAAATACTAAGTTGTTCTAATTTTGTATGAGTATTGCTGTCTTTAATTTCAGAAAGATGCTCGTGAATTTTTTGATCATCAATTTTTGCTACACAGAATAGCTCTTCAGAAAAAGGTAATTTAATTTTTTTAACTCCGATCTGCGAATGAGAAACGGCATCATAATTTTCCTGAGTTGTAAATCCTAAGGGACTAATAATATTATTATAAGATGCGAAGATCATTTAGTGTGATAGGAATTCATCTTTTAAATGTAACAAACAAGTATTACAAACACAATCGGAATATTGACTTGTAATAAATTGTGTTTCTTTATGCGATAGTTGAATTTTTGAACAAGCGCATTCGATAATATTTGTTGGATCACAAATAAATACGTGCTTGCAGCGCTGGCAGATTTTATTATTGAAAGCTGAATCGTTTACCATATTGTTTTGTCAGTTCTAGCGAAGTGGAGAACTAAAGGACGTCTAGACTCCGCTCGACGAGACATCTAATTTAAAATCACAGGTTTATATGTCGTCGACTTCTCTCAGACGGACAAAACTAAACAAAAAAACCTCCCCGATTTCACGAGAAGGTTCTTTGAATGTCTGTATTCAAAAAAATTAAGCTTTTACCGCTTTTTCCATTACTACTTTTCCTTTGTAGTAAAGTTTCCCTTCAAACCAGTGCGCACGGTGAAATAAATGTGCTTCGCCTGTTGTTGTATCTTTTGCAATCGTCATTGTTGGCGCTTTGTATGTAGCACGACGAGAGTCTCTACGGGATCTGGATAGTTTTCGTTTTGGATTAGGCATGGTATTTAATTTTAATTATTGTTAAACTTTATATTCTTTAATTTATCCCATTCAGGGTTTTCACTCGGTTCTTCTTCTACTTTTAGTTCGTTGTATTTAGCTAACGTCTCTTCATCACAATCAACATCTATATCGTTTTCTTCATCTTCACAAGGCACTTTACGGCCCGGCATAGATAATTCAATGTATTCAAATAAGTATTGCGCAAAATTTGCTTCCTCAACCCCTTCTTTCAGCACCAATATTTCATCGTTGCTTTCTTCTGGATTTCCGTGCTTTATAACTAATTTTTCCTGTCCACTCATTGGAAAATTATAATCAACCAGGCAACGGTCGCAGCTTACCTTAACAGTGCCCTCAAAAGTAAATAAAATATGCATCAGCGTATTTTGTTTTACTAAATTAGCCTTCACCTGTATATTGGCTTCGGTTATTTCGCTTTCACTAAATTGTTCAAAGAACTTACCATTAATATCAAATTCAAATTGGTGCTCGCCCATTGATAAACCGCCAAACTGTATTTTGTACTGACTTTTACCCATAGCTTATCCCAAAATGGACGGCAAATATACGCTTTTTTTCATTCGCGACAACAATTTCATAAAAAAATTTATTTTTCGGAAATTGCTTAACGACTTGTTTATTAATGATTTAAACTACTCATTGCTTTTTATAAGGCATTTCGGCACCACCCATTTTTCTAAATAATTTTCGAGCAAAATAGGTTCATTCTGGCAGGTAACATATTGGTGAGAGGAATTTCTTTTCAGACACCAGGCATTGCCCACTTTAATTTCTCTAATCACCACATTTTTTAACTCTTCTTTTGACAGTTTCCTATGGTTTCGGCCAATTAAAAAGCCCAATTCATTATTTTTTAGATCCATGTCGCATGCCAGGCTATCAGCCCGTTCTCCATGCTCGGTTTTGTGTTTTTCAAACTGTTTTTTATTCCCTTTTTCATGGGCTATTCCTAACTTTCGCAATTTTTTTGGTTTTATCTTTTGCGCTAAATAGGCCATGGTATAAGAATGCCTGAAAGCATCCAGCTTTCCTCCGCTTTCAAAACTATCCAATATCAATGTGTTTTTCACATCTTGGTACACTATCATTGCTTGGTTCAACCGGCATTTTATTTTTATAGCTGCCCAAGGATGGAAAAGCGCCCATCGGATTTCATATTTACTAATTGAATGTTGGGATACTGCATCAATACTGAGCGTAATTAAAATGGCCAGGAGAATTATGTATTTTGATTTTAACATCCTTTTGTTAGCAATAGGTTGGTTTAATGTACGAATTTAGTCAATGCGTTTCATATCTTTGAAGTTGATGGATTTGAAGAATGACATAGCTAAACAATTTTTTACAAAAGAGGACATTGGCGGCGCTGAAAGCATCAATGACCTTCGTGATAAAGAATTTAGTGGTTTATCTTTGACTGCGGAAGAGAAGTTTGCCCTTGCTAATTTTGACAAATACCGATTAAACATTCTTAATTCTCAGGAAAACGACGAGCAATTTCATTTAAATTACCGTCAGATTCAGGTTATTTCAAATTTAGGTGACTGGAGAGAATTCTTAAAGGACGAATATAATAAATAGCCAATCATTAAATTATATAACAAAAAGCGCTTCAAATGGGGCGCTTTTTTTGCTTTTATATTAATTAATAAATTTACATTTGTAAATGCAACAAAAGCATAAAAAATTGCAATACAGCACCATAAACTAAACCCGTAATCATGTACGCAAAAACCTTAGGCCAGTTCATTATTGAAAAACAAAACGATTTTCCTTTTGCTAAAGGTGAACTTTCCCGTTTACTAAGAGATATAGCTATTGCGGCTAAAATTGTAAACCGAGAAGTAACAAAAGCAGGCTTGGTAGAAATTTTAGGTGAAACAGGTGACACAAATGTACAAGGTGAACGTGTGAAGAAACTTGATGTATTTGCAAACGATCAGTTTATTGCCGCTTTAAAAGCAGGTGGAGAATGTTGTGCAATTGCCAGTGAAGAAAACGAAGATATTATTCCTATTGATTCTGAAATATCAAAAAATGCACGCTATGTTGTAGCGATGGATCCGTTAGATGGTTCTTCCAACATTGATGTTAACGTTTCTATCGGAACCATTTTTTCGATTTATCGTCGTACAAGCTTAAACGGTCCGGGTACACATGAAGATTTTATGCAGCGCGGCACTGAACAAGTAGCAGCTGGTTATATTATTTATGGATCTTCGGCCATGTTGGTTTATACTACTGGGAAAGGAGTGAACGGGTTTACTTTAGATCCGAGTATTGGCGAGTTCTGTTTATCACATCCACATATGCAAATGCCAACAGATGGCAAGACCTATTCAATTAATGAAGGAAATTATCTTCATTTTCCGGAAGGGGTAAAAAAATATATTAAATATTGTCAGGAAGAAGATTTAGCAACGTCTCGCCCTTATTCAAGTCGTTATATTGGATCGGGTGTAGCTGATATACACCGCAATTTAATTACAGGAGGTATTTATATTTATCCAAAAACAACAAAATCGCCAAACGGTAAATTACGTTTGTTATACGAATGCAATCCATTGGCGTTTATTATTGAGCAAGCTGGTGGTGTTGCTACTAACGGTTACAAACGCATCATGGACCTTGATATTTCTGAATTACACCAGCGAACTCCTTTGTTTTTAGGGTCTACGGAAATGATGAAAAAATCAATGGAATTTATGGAGAAATATAAAGAGGCTATAGTTTAAAATAACCAGGATCATTTCTGAAAATTATTTTTCGGTTATTATTTGTACATTAGATTTGTAATGGAAGAAACTACAATACCGGAAATTTATGTAAAACAAGAGTTTTACAAATCAACCGAAAAATTTCACGCCATTGCCTGTTGGATAGGTATAGCCTTAAACCTGGTTTGGTTTTTAGGTGATTATTTAAGCAACCCTGAACAGTGGGTTTCCTTTTTAATTTTTAGAATCTGTGTTTCAGGTATCAGCCTTGCCATACTGCTATTAAAAGATATACTAAAAATTAGTATTTACACCTGCATCTTTATTTTAGTATTAGGTATCTCCATACAAAACGCATACATGTGGAGCTTAATGGATATTGCGCATCTTCAGAAACATGCTTTTGCCTACATGGTTTTATTCATCGGTGTTGGAATGCTTGTTCTTTGGGAACAAAAACTATCATGGTTATTACTCGCCGTTACTATTATATTTAACATTGTTTTTTATTTAGTAAACAGTCCGCTTTCAGTGGATGAATTTATAACCAACGGGGGTTTATTAACTTTAACTGTTGCCATATTTAGCGTATTTATGATAAGAGGGCGCTATCGTTTAACTTATAAAGAAATTCAAAGCCGTTTGGAGCTTGCCAAATCAAAACAACTGATTGAAAAGAAACACGAAGAAGTGGTTCATCAGAAGCAGGAAATCACAGACAGTATAAATTATGCCCGAAGTATTCAACGGTCACTGATTCCAAGTGAAGATGTTTTTAATACGCATTTTAAAGATAGTTTTGTATTCTTTCAACCTAAGGATATTGTAAGCGGTGATTTTTACTGGGTATATGAAAAAAATAATCTGATATTTTACGCAACCGGTGATTGTACTGGCCATGGTGTACCTGGCGGTTTTATGACCATGTTAGGCATTTCATACCTTGATGATATTATTGAAGTGAAACAAGTAATTGATCCGGCACAAATATTGAATCTTATGCGGGATAAAATTATAAGCACTTTAAAACAAAATGGAAATTTTGGGGAAAGTAAAGATGGAATGGATATAACCGTTTGCTGTATTGATACTGCTAATAAACAATTAACATACGCTTCTGCCAACAATCCCTTATACATCATAAGAACGAGCGAAAAAGAGAAAGGACTATTTGTGTACAAAGCGGACAAGCAACCTTGTGGATTTTACCACGATTACAAATCCTTTAATACGCATTCGATTAATTTACAGGAAGGTGATTGCATTTATACATTTTCTGATGGTTACCCTGATCAGTTTGGTGGGCCTAATGGGAAAAAATTTATGCATAAACAATTTAAAGAAACCCTAATGCAAAATTCACATCTTAATTTTACTCAACAAAAGTCCGCTATTTCAAATATCATTAACGCCTGGAAAGGCGAAAAGGAACAGGTAGATGATATACTGGTTATTGGAGTAAAAATATAACGAACCCTATTATTCTTTTTCCTTATTATGTCCTAAACCCAATTTTAATTTACCCGGGTAACCTGAATAATTAAGCTTTAATCCTTTTGAGTCGTCTGCATTTTTTCCGGAACTTATTGGGATATAATTTTTTCCTCTCTTTTTAAGATTACTCCACGGAATTAAAATATCTATGTTTGAATTATCTTTGAAATGATAAATCCCACTCATGTAAAGGTTGAGAACATTAGATGCAATTTCCATTTCACGAATATCCATTTTATATCCGTCAATAAAAAGCGTTTCATTAAGTTCAGTAAATGATATATCCTTAAAATTTCTGTTTCTAAAAATATAATGCGAGATTTTTTGTAGTGGCTCATAATCTATTAAATGGCCATCCCTAATTTTAAACTTGATTTGACCAACCATTGAATTACCAATTACCTCCATTTTATCATCAAGATCCATTTTTATTTTAGCTTCCAAAGAAACTTTTCCTTGAAGGTTATTGCTTTCAATTGCTTTCTGTCCAAAATTTTCAAACTGCTCAAATAACTGATTTACATTAATGTTTTCTGTTGTAGCAGTAGCATCAATTTTATGAAGATCGTAAATGGTAGCTTTTACAAAAATATTACCATTACAGGTTATCGCATTTAAAGACCGAATATCTAATAACTTATTTTTATACGAAAAATTAATATTGGCCTCACGTGCTTCAACTTTTCGAATAACCAGTTTTTTTGCCGCAAGAGAAACATCGAATTCGAAATTACTTTCATTGATATCTGTTGCGTTTTTTTCCAACATAGCATTTGTTGCATCTTTCTTTACCTGTGCTTGAACCTTTTGTAAAGAGGATGTATCTCTAACTGATTTTTTTAAATATCCCGTGAGATCAAAATGATCAGTATTTGCGGTCAATGCAGCTTTAAAGCCATCAGCGAAACCTAAAGCATATTTAGTAAAATTATCCACGGAGCCTTTCAATTTTAGATTTCCTCCATCCATTTTTAAGGAAAGATCACTAAACTTTAAAAAATTATTTGAAACCTCCGCTTTGCCGTTTACACAATATACATATGGCTTCGTTTTTTCTTTATAACAAACATTGTCAAATTTTACAGTTGCATTTAATTTCATTGGATTATCCAAAAACTGAATATTATTTAATTTAGCAACAGGGCCGTTATAATCAACATCAATAACAGCACTTCCTTTTAATATAAATTCCTGGCCGGGTTTAAATTTTATTTTCTTTGCATCCACAAAAAGTTTAGCCTTAACAACTATAAACGGGTCAGTAAACCCATGGATTGTTACTGCACCTTTGAATGGGTAGTCATACACTTTGCCAATCAGTGGTTTTAAAATTACTTTAGCATGATCACTATCACCTTTTGTTAAAGTAGAATCCAAACTTATAATAGAAGCGTTAAATGAAATATCGGAATAGGGGATTCCTGAATGCCCGATAGTAATATTATTCTTAGAAGTATTAACATGCACAATAATAATTGGGTCCTGTTGTTTTCCAATCTCAACTACAATAAGTGCTTTTGCATTTAGCGGCTCAGTAACATTGATTTTAGACAAACCTTTTTTTACCCCTGCATTTAATAAGGAAATAACGTGCTGATAATCGGCATTTTTGGCATCAATAGTTAATACAAGTTGTTTCCTGGATTTAAGAGCTATAAAAGCTGAAAGATCATACTGATAATTATCAATCACAGCATAAGATGGTGAGTGAATAAAGATCTCCTTTCTATTGAAAGAAATGCGGGACCATAAATTCAAAGATGCCAGTGTATTAGTTAAAAAAGGTCCTTTCTCCTTCTTAAAGAGTAATCCTTTTATAAGCACATCTCCGGTTAAATTTGCATCTACACCATCCTTATATTGTGTTAGTTTTACAACATTTTCAATAAAGGTAAATTCAATTTTTTTATTGTATTTCTTATTCAGAAAACGAAACCGAACATTTTTTAAAACAAATTTTGTTATATCAAAGTCAATAGTGTTATTTGATTTAGCAACACTGTCCTTTTTTTTAAATTCATAATTTTTCTCGCCAGCTTCATTTTTAATAAGACTGATGTCCGCTTCTTTTAATGCAATAGAATTTACCTCAAACTTTTTTTGTAAAAGCTTTTCAATATTAAATGATAATGAAAGGGAGTTAGCCATTAGAACCGGCTCATTAGGTAAGTGAATGCTGGCAATAAATACTTTTTTTAATTGTATAGATGTGTTTGGCCAATTGCTTAAGAAAGAAACATTCATATCCTCCACTTTAAGTATTAAACCATATGATTCTTTTAGATTATTAACCAGCATAGCAGCGAGTTCCTTTTTATAAAAAGTAACGGTAACGAAAACAGTGCTGATAGCTAAAAACAGTAACAGGAAAAGAATTGCTATAATTCTTTTAAAAAGTTTCATATAATTTAAAAGTTAAGGACTGTAAAGAACTGAAATATACAGTCAAAAAAATTATAAAGGGAGTAGATTGATTTATATATTCTACAGATGCAAATATACTCTAGTGTATTCCGCTACTGATGCTTTCACGTTTCATTGGGTTAACCGAAAGCACGGGCACATTACTTGATTCAACGATTTTAATAGCGGTAGAAGCGCCTCCCATCATTTCACCAATACTCACATCTTTCTTATTCATTAATACAATAAGGTCAATATCATTATTGTTTGCATAAGTGACGATCGCTTCAGCCGGACTATTAGAAGCTATGGATTTGTTGGTACATTCCACTCCTCTATCTTTAATGTATTTTTTAACCTGATTCAAATAGGGTAATAAATTGTTTTCATACTTTTCATCGTTCGGACTAAACACTGAAACAATACGAATGGTTGCTTTATAATACCTTGCTAATTGAACAGTAATGCCCACTTTTTCGCGACTCTCAGCACTTAGGTCAATAGGCATCAAGATATTGGAACAACTGTTACGCCCATCTTTTGAACGCATGGTTATAACTGGGCAAGGCGCATGCTTAATGAATTTACTTACGTTAGTGCCTCCTAAAAAGCTCCT
Organism: Bacteroidia bacterium; assembly: GCA_031428235.1. Taxonomy (GTDB): domain Bacteria; phylum Bacteroidota; class Bacteroidia; order B-17B0; family Aurantibacillaceae; genus UBA4416. The sequence goes on from JANPOX010000043.1 coordinate 15,532, forward strand.
GAATCTAACTTGTGTATCTAAACCAATAACGATTAAAGCACAACCTAACTCTTCAGCTTTTTTATCTATTAACTCATAAATATCGCCTTTAAGATTTAAAAATTCTGCAGGTTGGCCACACTCTTTAGTTATATTAGAAACTATCTCATATAATTCTTTATCATGTTCGTGGTTAATGTTTGGCGATGCATGCATCACAATGATTTTTGACTTAGTAAATCTTGCTAAATTATATGATTGCTCAATAGCAATTAATGATTGCTTTGAAAAATCAACCGGAATTAAAATGGAGCTATTTTCTTTAATCAGCATAGATGCAGGTTTTTAACAAATATAAATAAAAATCGATGAATGTCAAATTCTAACAGACTAATACTAAAATCGTGCCTAAGAAATTAGTTTTTAGAAAAACTATCAAGAAAATGATTTAACAAACTACGCGAAAATTTCTATTATATAATTTGGCACAAGTCCCAATGCAATTGTAAATAGAGCAGTGATTGCCAGCAATAAGACATGGGATGTTTCCATATTAACTTCTTTCTCAGACTCATCCGCTTTAAAATACATAGCGATGATGACCTTGAAATAATAATAAACGCCTACAGCAGAAGTCAATATTGCCAAAATGATCAGCCATTTAAAAGATGTTCCTATAAGAACAGAAAACACAAAATACTTTGCGAAGAAACCAGCTGTAACAGGTATTCCCGCTAAAGACAACATGGCAATAACCATACAGGCTGCCAAAAATGGGTTTCGTTTTCCTAAGCCGTTAAATGCTTCTATATTTGAACTGTTTTTTGCCTTTGAAACATTATATAAAACTGTGAAAGCTGCAATAGATCCAATTGAATAAGCTAAAGAATAATATAGAATAGCATTAATACTTGCCCATCCTCTGTTATTTGCCAATATTGCCATCAGCATAAAGGCTGCGTGACTGATGCTGGAATAAGCAAGCATACGTTTCACACTTTGCTGTGTTGCGGCCGTGAAATTCGAAATAACCAGAGATAAAGCAATTACGACGGCTAAAACCATACTCCACGTTTCGCTAACGCCTCCAAATACTACCAGGAACAAATGCATGAACGCGGCAAAGGCAGCTGTTTTAACAATTGTACTCATTAAAGCAGTAATAACAGTTGGCGAACCCTCGTAAACATCAGGTGCCCAAAAATGGAAAGGTGCAGCACTCACTTTAAATAGCATGGCAACCAATACCATTAAAACACCTGCGTAAAAGAACGCGGGCAAATCTCCATGTGCGTGTGATATAAAGGCACGAATAGCCATTAAATCAAAACTACCGGTAGCACCGTAAATTAAAGCGATGCCAAATAATAAAAACCCGGATGCAAAAGAACCCATAATTAAATATTTGAATCCCGCTTCATTGGATGCCAGATCTCTTTTACGACTCGCAGCCAAAACATACATTGGAATAGAAAGAATTTCAATACCTAAAAATAAAGTAGTCATGTTGCTGAATGATGTTAGCATTAAAGCTCCAACCAAGGCGAATAATACAAGGGCAAAATGGTCGGTGATATGATCATGTTCAAAATAATCATTTGCTAATATGAACCAAAAGAAAGCAGTCACTAAAATTACTCCGCTGAATGCCAAAGCCACATTATCAAAACGGATCATGTTACCAAACATCGGAATATCATAGTTATTATTCCATTCCATGAAATTCATAGCGTAGGCAGCTAAAATCCCCATTAATACTAATGGATACAAGAGTTTTTTGAATTTAAAAATCTCGGCCAGCATGGCTAAAATTCCTAATCCGCTAATGATAAAAAGACCTTTCATATGTTGATTTAAGATTTATGTTATGATTCTGAAAATCAATAACCGTCAATTATTTTTTAATTATTTTATGTAAGTTAAAATTGCTTTTGTTCCTTCTTCAGCCAAATCATTCAGTGGTTTTGGATAAACACCAAAAGCAATAATTGTAAAACAAATAATGTATAACACCCATTTATCAGAACTTTGTAAGGAACCAAAAGCAATGGCAGAATCCCTCTTCTCTCCCAACATAATTGCCTGGTAACTGCGTAACATATAAACAGCTCCTAGTATTACCGTTAAACCGGCAAACGCCGCAATCCAAGGGCCATACTGATAAACACCATTGATCAATAAAAATTCTCCTACAAATCCGTTCGTTAAAGGCAAAGCAACTGAACCTAACATCACAATTAAAAACAGTACTGCGAAATTTCCATTCATGTTTCTAATGCCACCCAATTTATCCATTTCACGAGTACCGGTGTGACGCATTAAAATATCTGCTATTAAAAATAAACCTACAACGTTAACACCATGTGCTAACATCTGCATTACGGCTCCCTGTATACCTTGCTGATTACAGGATAAAATTCCGGCAGCTATTAAACCAACGTGTGCAATAGATGAATATGCAATTAAGCGCTTATAGTCTTTTTGAACGATGGCAATACAAGACGCGTAAACGATCCCGAATACAGCTAAGCCAATTGCAACACCTCCC
>JANPOX010000044.1:0-6090 GCA_031428235.1 Bacteroidia bacterium
CTTCAGCAAATTGATGAAACAGAATATATGCTGACTTTAAAAAAAATAATAGATAATAAACGCAGACTGATAAATGAAAAAAGCCCCATTAAATTACAATACAAATTAATGAACTATGCTTTATCCAAAGGCTATGAAAAAGATTTAGTATTTGATGTGTTGAATAACGTTGAAAAATAGTGATTTGTTTTGGGTGTGCCGGCGCAAAGGGGCAGCGCCGTCGCGCTTTTCGCTTCAATCTTTTTGTAAAGGAACACAAAAAGGATTTTCCGCTACAATCCCTCAAACTTATACAAACAACTCACTGGCAATTTTATCCGCTAATAATTTTCCTTTTTCGGTTAATGTATAAACAGATCCTTTTACTAAAACACTTTCCTGTTTGATGTAAGTTTCAACCTGGTTTAAGAAAGATTTCACGAAATCACTATTAAAGTTTGACTTCAAATAATTTAAATCAATTCCCCAAATGGTTCGCATGGAAGTGAGCACATATTCATTGAAACGTTCTTTCTCTGTCAAAATCTCTTTTTCAAAATAGGCTTCTTTTTTTTCAGAAACTTGCTTTATATATAAACTGTTGTTAGAAACATTCCACTGTCGCGATGAACCGTCAAAGGAGTGAGCTGAAGGCCCGTATCCGATATAATGCTTTCCTTTCCAATAATTGGAATTATGTTCACTAAAAAAACCTTCCTTGCCAAAATTGGAAATCTCATAATGTATGAACTTATTTTTTTCAAGACGGTCGATCATTTCCAGGAACATCTCTGAACTTTTTTCATCATCAATGGCAACTTCCTTTTTTATTTTAAAATCATGGCCAAGTTTCGTTTTTTCTTCAATGGTAAGATTATAACTTGAAATATGGTTTACATCTAATGCAATGGCTTTATCCAGGGTTTTTTTCCAGTTAGTTATATTAGAGAATTTAGAACCGTAAATCAAATCAATGGTAATGTTATCAAATCCCCGATCCTGTGCGCGTTTCACACTTGCTTCGCTTTCTTTAGCATTGTGCGCCCGGTTCATCCAAATTAACTCTTCATTATCAAAACTTTGTAAACCTATACTAAGCCGGTTAACTTCCAGTCTTTTAAGTTCCTTCAGCTTTTCATCAGACAAATCATCAGGGTTGCATTCAAAAGAGATTTCGGCATCCTTTGATACGGAGTATGTCTTATAAATTTTTTCCATGATCAGAAATGTTTCTTTTTCTGATAAGAGGCTAGGCGTGCCTCCTCCGAAATAAATGGTCTCTATTTTTTTATCTTGTAAATAAGAGTGGCGAAGATCCATTTCCAATAAAATGCTCTTTACCAAAGATTCTTTTTGTTGAAGCGAAGTGGAAAAATGAAAATCGCAATACGTGCAGGCTTGTTTACAAAAAGGAATATGGATATAAATCCCGCTCACAAATTATAAACTAACAGGTATTTTATAATAGGTTCCTAATTCTGAAATAAGAAGTTTGATATGTTCAAAACTGCTCGCGTCGTCGTAGGTTAATTTTAATTTCTCTGTATATTGTTTCCGTTGATTAGTTAAATACTGTGATGTAAAATAATATGCATCAATGGTCAAATCATTCTCTTTAACAACAATCTGATCAGATGTAATTTTTTTATAACGCTTGTAAGTAGTAATTACTTTTTCGTGCTGCTCAAGGCTAAAATACCCCATTATCAGCGCCACAAACATTCCGTCCAGGAATTTCTGAAATGGAATTTGCTGATAAGAAACCAATGTATCTTCAAGGATCTTAATAGATTTTGCCTTGTCTGCTGTGTCACCCGTTAACAAAACAGCAGAATAAAAACATTTTAAATTTATAAGTTTAATAATGTATTCGCCATCATTCCAAATATTTTTAGCAAGTTCGGACTCGAGTTTTAGTTTTAGGAACTGAATATTGTCTTTAATATCTCTTGGTAATGTTTTATGGTAATCATCCCTGAAAACATATGCATACGTGCTCATATAATGACTAGCTTGTACTGAGAAAGAAAATATTTCCGGAATATTAATGTAGCTGCCCCAAAATTTTAAAAATGAACTAACGTTGTTCATTTTTTTTACTTCCTGAAGCATTGATTCAGTATTGTTATTATTAGTATTTAATTGAAGCCTAAGTCCAAGTATTTTAAAGTACATGTCATCTAAATAATGAAAGCACACGTGCGCATTATTTAAGAAATCTCTTTCCAGATCATCTAACCCTTTCGCTATTTCATCTTTAAAAAAATCAGGATGGCTTAAAAAGCTGAGCTCATAATATTTTCCGAAGCGGGCTAAAATATTTATTGAATTAGATTCGTGCTTGGTGTATTGATCAAAAAAATCAAGTTCTTTTGATACCTGCGTCTTAGAAATGTTTTCCTTTCCTTTAAAGAAAAGATTTTCCCTTAAATACAGATAAATAGAATTTTTCACTCGTTCATATTCTATGTACTGGTCTATCTTTTTATGATATTTATTGGCATCTTTTGATTCAGTAATAAAACATTGTTGGGCAAAGAATTTTGTTACTTCTATTAAAGCAGTATAATCCTCAATTTTTTCTGCAACATCAGAAAGCCATTCGGCTACATCATTTGCTTTTTGTTTTTCACCTTTACTAAGATGTTCTTCAATAATTTGTAAGTTATGCTTCAGGTAATTCGGGTAATTTCGACTTAAGAAACCACTCAACTTAAATGTATGATGCGTGAGCTGAAGAAATTTTCTTTTTGTTTTATCATCTGAATTGCCATAAATTAAGGCGCATAATTCATCAGACTCATGATGTTTTTTTGAATGGCGAATGGTTGAGATTAATTTATGTGGTAATTCCGCATTGGTATTCGATAAATAATCCAAAAATTCTTTAAAATGAAAATCAGAAAGTAATAAAATTTGTTTTTGGATACTAATCATAGGGACGAATTAACAAACGTTTTTTAAATTTAAAAAAATGTTTTTACTAATATAAGATTTTGTATTAAGAATTTATAATTGCCCGATTACATATCCTGGTCAAACAGGGTGTAATTTGGCAAATCCCATCTGATAATTGATTTATTTTTAGCACTTAAATAATCATTTGCTTTTGAAAAATGCCTGCAACCAAAAAAAGCCCCTCTGGCTAAGGGCGATGGGTGGGCAGCCTCTAAAACCAAATGTTTTTCAGGGTTGATCAATTCATTTTTTGACCTTGCAAATGAACCCCAAAGGAGAAACACACAATTTTCATTTTCGTCCGATATGATCTTTATGATTTCATTGGTAAATATCTCCCAGCCTTTTTTTTGATGACTTCCCGGTTCGCCTGCCCTTACTGTAAGCGTTGCGTTTAACAAAAGCACTCCTTGTTGAGCCCAGGTGATTAGATTTCCGTGATTTGGTATGCTAAAACCTACATCAGTTTTTAGCTCTTTAAAAATATTCATTAAAGAAGGGGGTGTTCTTATGCCATAATTTACAGAAAAACTCAAACCATGCGCCTGATGTTTTCCATGATAAGGATCCTGACCAATAATAACCACTTTTACCTCGCTAAATGGTGTGAGGTTTAATGCATTAAACAGATCTTTTGATTCAGGATAAATAGTTTGCGTTAATCTCTCTTTTTGAATGAATACTTCCAAATCTTTGAAATAAGGTTTTTTAGATTCAGTGATGAGCCTTGAATACCACGCTTTTTCAGTAATCTGCTCAATCATTTGTATTGTTAATTGTTTTTAAGAAAAAACCTGTATTTTTTTGGGACATTTTTTTTGTACTTAACGAAATTAGTATATATTTGTTATTCTATTTATTAAAATTTGAAAATTATGAAAAAATTAGCCTTACTATCAGCTCTGTTAATTGCTTTTTGCGCGTCATTAACTTCTTGCAAATCGCACGAAAAATGCCCTGCTTATACTAAAGCTAATTCTGCCGTTTCCGCTAAAAAATCTGTATAATACACTATGCTTTGGCATACGCTCTCCGATATTAATCAGTTAAAAGACATTTCCGATTTATCAAAGGAACAGGGCATTAGCGCTGTTCTTTTATTTAAACACAGTACCAGATGTTCTATTAGTTCCATGGCTTTAAGTCGCCTGGAAACTAAATGGCAGATCAACGAAAAAATTCCTACTTATTTTTTAGATCTTCTGCAGCATCGACATATTTCTGATGAAATTGCTTCTTTATTTTCTGTAGATCACGCTTCACCGCAAGTCCTCTTAATTAAAAACGGAACTTGCATTTATCATAATTCCCATAATGGGATTGTGGCTTCTGAAATTTTAGGGGCAACTGAAAAATAATTTTACAAATTTACCACACAAATTCAATCACCTGCTTTAAATCAGGATGTAGGCTTTTTGCAACAGGACAAGTATATGCTGCGTTCTCGTATATTTTTTTCTCTTTATCAGTATAATCTTTTTTAGGAAAGGTGATTTTGATGTGAATTTCGCCAATTCGTCTAGGTTCAGCATACATAACCTTGGTAACTTCTGCAACAGTGCCATCTACTTTGGTAATGCCCTCCTTCATTGCCACAATCCCCATAATGGAAATCATGCAACTTCCTAATGCAGTTGCAACTAAATCAGTTGGTGAAAACATTTCTCCTTTGCCATGATTGTCTTTGGGCGCATCGGTGTATATGGTTGTATTAGATTGAAGATGTGTAGCCTCCGTTCTTAACTCGCCTACATACGTTACTTTACTTGTGATCATCGCATCTGTTTTAGATTTCAAAGATAATAAAGCATTAGGCATTAAATTCATAAATTATTAATTACTTTTGTTAGGTAATGATCAAACGGTTTTCATATACTTTTATAGCGTTTTTACTATGCAGCGTTTGCTTTGCACAAAGCACAACACAGGCAATTGAAAGCGGACAGGATCCGAATGTTTTGTATCGTAATGAAATGTCATTTGGAATTTTTGCTCACAGCCGCGGTTTTGGAGTTAACCTGATGCGTGCAAAACATGTTACCGGTACACGCAAACGTTTGTTGGAGATCGAGGCATTGAATATGAAACATCCCAAAGAAATTAAAGTATCTAATAACACAGATAATTCAAAACGATTCACTTACGGGAAATTAAATAATATACTTTTATTCAGAGCAGGTGTGGGTTACCAAACTACGATCTTTAAAAGATCAGACCGAAAATCGGTAGAGATCAGAACCTCGTATTACGTTGGAGGAAATTTAACTTTTGCAAAACCAAACTATATTTTAGTGTACAGAGAAAATTCAGCAGGAACAAAATTTCAGGAATCAATACGATATGATCCTGAAATTCATAGCATTGATAGTATCTCAGGAAAAGGACCTTTATTTGATGGGATAACAGAAATGAAAGTGTATCCCGGATTATACGCCAAACTAAATTTAAGTTTTGAATATGCTCCTTTTTCCAATAAGGTTAAAGCCATTGAAACCGGTGTGATATTGGATTATTATCCTAAAGCTTTACCGATCATGGCAAACAATCCAGCCGAAAACTTTATTGTAACATTATATGTTGGTTTTGTGTTTGGTAAAAAATGGTTTTAAAAATGGAAAATACAAACGAAAAAACTCTTATAGAAAGACCGCGAAAACCGGATTGGTTGAGAGTGAAATTACCAATTGGCGAAGAGTATTTGAAAGTAAGAAATATTGTTGCTACACACAAACTGCATACGATCTGTGAAAGCGGTAATTGCCCAAACATGGGAGAGTGCTGGGGCGCAGGTACAGCCACTTTTATGATATTAGGAAATATCTGTACACGCTCTTGTGGATTTTGTGCCGTAGCTACAGGAAAGCCTAAGGCTGCTGATTGGGATGAACCAAAGCGCGTAGCAAATTCCGTAAAATTAATGGGGGTTAAACATTGCGTGATCACTTCTGTGGATAGAGATGATTTGAAAGACGGTGGGTCTATTATTTGGGCAGAAACCATTAAAGCGATTCGTGAAATAAGTCCTGAAACAAAATTTGAATGCCTGATTCCTGATTTCGCAGGGAAATGGGAAAATTTACAACGTATCATCGATGTAAAACCTGATATTGTTTCTCATAATATTGAAACAGTTCGCCGTTTGACAGCACAGGT
>JANPOX010000045.1:0-1501 GCA_031428235.1 Bacteroidia bacterium
ATTATGCAGCAAAAGATGCACAGGATGTGGCTAAATTGTTTGCAGATGCTAAAGGTGCAAATAGTCCGTATGCCAATGTTGTTACTAAAACCTTAACTAACGAGCAAGTAACAAAGGAAAGTATTAAGCAATTAAAAACAACTTTAGCAGGAGCAAAAGTAAATGATGTTGTAATGATTTTTGTAGCGGGGCATGGTTTGTTGGATGAGAAGTTTGATTATTATTTTGCAACGCATAATATCGATTTTAATAAACCAGGAATTAACGGAATTGCTTATGAAGAAATAGAATCATTATTAGATGGTATTAAAGCAATTAAAAAAATGTTGTTTATGGATACTTGCCATAGCGGAGAAGTTGATAAGGATGATGTGGTAGCTGTTGCAAATACAGAAACAGAGCAGGGTAATGTAATGTTTAGAGCTGTGGGTTCTACAGTAAAAGCAAAAAGTGCGAGTCTTAAAAAAACATCAGAGTTAATGAAAGAAATGTTTACTGATTTAAGAAGAGGAACAGGGGCAACAATTATAAGCAGCGCAGGCGGTGCCGAGTTTGCTATGGAAAGCGCCGATTGGAAAAACGGATTGTTTACTTATTGTATGCTACACGGATTAAAAGATAAAGCAGCCGATGCAAACAAGGATGGCGAAGTGTGGTTATCTGAATTACAAAATTATTTAACCGAAGAGGTTCGTAACCTAAGTAAAGGAAAACAAGTTCCTACAGCAAGGTCGGAGAATTTAGTGTTGGATTACCGCATATGGTAGTTATTGAGGGGTTGAAATGTTGAGTTAATGAGTTGTTGAATTATGTATATGTAAGAAAAATAATTCAATCATTCAACATTTCAACCACTCTCCAATTCGACATCTGTTTGCTTCCTAGTTTCAAAACATACTTGTGTTTCAATTAATTTAGTAATGTGTATTTAAATAGTAAGGCTCTTTATTAATGAATTCCCTAATACTTAACGGTGTTTCATTAGTTTTATAAGGCGAAATATTTTTCACATCCCACCGATTTAGTAGCTCACCTAAAAATGGAAATTCAGTATAAGTATGAAGTTTGTTGTTTTTAGTAAGTTTCTTTAATTTATCTAATGGTATATTCCATTCTTGAGATAGTTTCTGAAGTGAAGGTTCTGTGTATGAAATGTATAATAGTTCCATTTGGGTATGTTCTTGTGTTTTTGTGAAATCAATACTGCTATTTAATGTACTTCGGTAGGTATTTATAATTTTCATTTGTTTCGCAATCAATTCATGAAATTGTGTTTCATCTATATAATATTCTAAAGCAGGACTTGTTTTAAAAAGTGATTGAATATTAATTTCGTGACACCATAAGCACTTTGCAGGTTTACCCGCTTCTCCATAATTTGTGGGACTAGTGTCAATTAAATTTTCCGTTTCATCGTAAATTGCAAACCGTAATTGTCCATTAGGCATAAGATCAAATACTTCAAAAATTTTTGGAACAAAATTTTCTTTTTCAATTTCTC
>JANPOX010000046.1:0-5980 GCA_031428235.1 Bacteroidia bacterium
AAATTTCGCAAAACGATCATTCTGAATGGCATCCATCACGCGGTTATCAATTGAAGAATTCCATCCTTCAGAAATATAGGCTATCAATCCGTTTTTAAACCAATCGGGTAAAGTCAATAATGTGGAATTCCTAACAACGTCCCTCGTTCTACCACCATACATCATCTGGTCAATCATTAATTCCGCCAACGCTGCGCGAATCTGTTTGTCTAAATCTGCATGAGAACCTGTAAAGTATATAAAAATTTTATCGCCAATAATTCGGGTGACTCCACCAATATTTCCGTTATCCTCACTGGCTAAACCAATATTGCTTTGTTTGAAATCATTTTGATTATTATAAACGATCACATCAATTTTATCATCCAGTTGAAAGTCAAGGCGTTTTTCCATGATAGGCAATTGCCGGTCAACTGAAGTAGCTGCATAGCGAGCAATTTCCTGTCCGCCCTCATATAAGTAAACCCTAAACCGTTCAAAATCAAAATAGGTCCAGTTAAAGGTCTGGTATTGCATACGGTTTTTTCCAAAATCCAATTGCGACCCATAATAAAACTGGGAGTATGTAGTTTTAATACATAAAATAAGGAAAAATAAAGGAAGTATACGCTTCATTAAATTGGATAATAAGCCCTAAATTTAACAAAAAAAACATTAATCGCACTATGATAAACTTACACTTTTTCACCTTTGGCCCCTTTCAGGAAAACACTTATATTTTATGGGATGATACCAAAGAATGCCTGATCATGGATCCGGGAAACAGCACTGCCAGTGAAAACAAAAAGCTGAGTGATTTTATAAGTCAAAATCAATTAATACCAAAGCGTTTAATTTTAACCCATGCGCATATTGATCATATCAATGGGAATAAATATGTATTTGACACTTATGGTTTATTACCTGAAGTCCATAAGGATGAAGTTTATTTTATAGAAAAGCATATGGCAACCGCTACAATGTATGGGATTCCGGCAGAACAGAGCCCGATGCCAAAAGCGTTTATTATAGAAGGAGATGAGATTACATTTGGTAATTCTATTTTAAAAACACTGCACACTCCAGGTCATTCTCCAGGCAGTATTTCTTTTTATAATATCGAAGATGGCTTTATAATTGGAGGCGATGTTTTATTTTATGGGAGTATTGGCCGTTCTGATTTGCCAATGGGCGATCATGACACCCTGATCAGATCTATTAAAGAAAAATTAATGCCATTGGGAGATCATATGAAAGTATACAGCGGTCATGGTATGGCTACTACGATTGGTTTTGAACGAATGAATAATCCTTTTTTAGTAGGATAAGATTTAAGATGAAAGATATAAGATTTATGACATAACTGTCGGTATCTTTAATCTTGTTTCTTTAATCTTTAATCCAAAATTTAAATGCCTAATAATCTCATAAAAGAAAGCAGTCCTTACTTACTTCAGCATGCCTACAACCCTGTGAACTGGTATGCCTGGAATGAAGAAACTCTGGAACTCGCTAAAAAAGAAAATAAACTAATATTAATTAGTATCGGTTACAGTGCTTGCCATTGGTGTCATGTGATGGAACATGAAAGTTTTGAAAGCGAAGAAGTAGCAAAGATCATGAATTCAAATTTCATCAACATCAAAGTTGATCGTGAAGAACGCCCTGATATTGATATGGTTTATATGGGTGCTGTTCAGCTAATGACAGGGCAAGGAGGCTGGCCATTGAATTGTTTTGCATTGCCTGATGGAAGGCCAATTTACGGAGGAACCTATTTTCCAAAACAACAATGGATGAATGTTTTGGAAAATTTGGCTGAACTTTATAAAAAGGATCCGGACAAAGCATATGAATATGCCACTAATTTAACAAAGGGGCTGGAGCAATTGGAAATACCAAAACAAAAAGATGATCAGGATTTCTCTATTACAACGCTTCAAAATTCTGTATCCAAATGGAAACAATCTTTTGACACCACATTAGGCGGTCCAAACAAAGCACCGAAATTTCCATTACCAAACAACTATTTATTTTTATTGAACTATTGTTTTTTTGAGCAGGACCTCAGCTTAAAAAAACAAGTGGATCTTACCTTGACAAAAATGGCATGGGGTGGCATTTATGATCATTTAGATGGTGGATTTGCAAGATATAGCACAGATGTATTCTGGAAAGTTCCGCATTTTGAAAAGATGCTTTATGATAACGCCCAACTAATAAGCTTGTATACACAGGCCTATAAACAAACACAGAATGAGCTTTATAAAAAAGTAGTTTACGAAACCATTCATTTTGTAGAGCGCGAATTAATGAATTCAGAATTCGGATTTTATTCAGCTTTAGATGCCGATAGCGAAGGTGTTGAAGGAAAATATTATGTATGGCAAAAAGAAGAATTACAGCATTTATTAGGAGATGATTTTGAAATATTTGCTGATTATTATTGCGTGAACGATGTTGGCTACTGGGAAGAAGAAAATTATATTTTGATGCGTGATGCAGAAGAATCCGTCATTGCCTTTAAGCATAGTATAATGGTACATGAACTTCAATATAAAATAAATGCCTGCAAAGCATTGTTATTGAATGTGCGCGACCAACGCATAAGACCAGGGCTTGACAGCAAAATTTTAGCTTCATGGAACGGTTTGATGTGTAAAGCTCTCACAGAAGCTTACCTTGTGTTTGATAATGAAAAATTTAAGGATCTTGCACTCGGTAATGCAGATTATCTTCTGAATAATTACTGTCAGAAAAACGGAAAATTAATACGCGTTATAAATGATAAAACTCATATTTCGGGTTTTTTGGAAGATTATGCTTTTGTTATAGATTCTTTCATAGCAATTTATTTGATCACTGCCAATGAGTCCTGGCTTTTAAAAGCAAAGGAAATGGTTGATTATGCGCTAGGTTATTTTTATGATGAAAAACAAAATACCTTTTTCTTTACAGATGCATCTGAAGAAAAACTAGTGGTAAGGAAAGCTGAATGGAGCGATAATGTCATACCTGCTTCCAGTTCGCAAATGGCCATTAATCTTCATCACTTATCTGTTTATTTTGATGATGCGCGTTATAAGCAAGTCGCTGAAACGCTTTTAAGAACAGTGATTAAAGAGATTGAAAATTATGGACCGGGTTATAGCAACTGGGCTTTACTTTTATTACAATTATTAAAGCCTCAAACTGAAGTAGTAATTGTTGGTAAAAGTGTTAATGAAAAAATGTCATTGCTCTACAAACAAAGCCCTCCAAACGTGATATTTGCTTTAAGCGATACCCAATCAGATTTACCATTGCTAAAAAGCAGGTATGTTGAAGGACAAACATTTATTTACGTTTGTAAAAACAACAGCTGCTTATTACCAACAGATTCTGTAGATGGGGCGCTTCAACAAATTGAAGAGCGTACTACATAAAATAAATTATTTAAATGAATGGGTTTACCGTTTATTTACTAAATATTACCATTTATTCAAAAGGCATTCAACCCTGAAAGGGTTGTACATCAATAACAATATGTCTTATCTATTAACATACAACCCTTTCAGGGTTGAACAAATTACATTAACCAAACATCTGTCTCTCTTATTAATTCTCTTAACACATCGCTCATCGGTTAATTCTCAGACGTTAATCCCTACTGCTGAAACAGCGTTTGAAAGTCAATTGCCATTTAATACTGAATATATAAGGTCTCAACATATAAAGTCAATCACGTTTGACATTATTGACAAAAAAGACATGCAGGTAGCAGAAGATAAAGGCCTTCTTAATTATTATGAATTCAACAAAACAGGTTTAATCTCACGTTTCTATTATACTTCGATCGTTAAAGTCATCCAAAAAGAATTTCATTCCGGTCCCAAATATCATAAACGCAAATTAGTGAGCAGCGGCCATTCTTATACCAAAAATGAATATGTTTATGATACGGTTTCTACCACTTATTTTTATGATACCGATAATCTTTTAAAATTAAAACGTTACAATGATGGTCCATACTATGAAAGCTATTATTATGATTATACCATTGATGAAAAAATAGAAAAAGAAAAACGTTATAAAGAAACTAATGTATCTGAAAACAAATCTGAATTCAGGTTAGGTGGCCAATACCTCATTAGCTCTGAAAGCTACTCATACCAAACAACAGGGAAGAACCAATATAAAAAAACCTGCTTGAATGATGAAGGCAGACCCTACAAAGAAATCATCTATACAATTAATGATACTAAAAAACCTGTCAGCATTAATGAACAATACACGGTGGCCTGGATCACACAAAACAGTTCCTTTATTTATAATGCCAAAGGACAGTTAACAAAAGCTACTTATAAAAGTAATAGCAACGGTGATCTGGAACTGACCAGAACTTATGAATATGATTCGAACGATTGTTTACTGACAGAAAAGCAATTTAAGAACGGTGTGCTTTTAAAGGAACTCAGCTATGTTACTGATATTTACAAACGAGTAAACTCCTACATTATACGTGACCCGAATGAAAAAACTATCCGGATTGTGAAGTTATTTTATAAGTATTAAAATTACTTATCCCTGTAAATAACCAAGTTGATAATTCCCATTTTAGGCGTACTATTATCTGTCAAAGAAACCACAAAAGGTTTACGTTGTCCTTCAAAACAATTGTAAACAACGAAACCTTTATCTTCAGTGGGGTTAGGTAACTTTTTCTCGTAATAGGTTTTCAGATCATTGAATAAACGGGAACTTAAATCCAGGTCATTGCAATTTATCTGAACATCCACTTCATCCAGGCTGTCATTTTTTAAATTATATGCCACCGAATAACTTGTAACGCTGTCGATTGCATATTCAAAATACAAATAGTCATGATCAACTTCCGAAGGTTGTTTGGTTTCGGTTTTGGTAATAACAGAAGCCGCGCTGTTTAAATCAATACCTCTAATCACCCCTTCTTTTGAACGAATGATCTCATCCAGAACTTCGCTGTATTCAGGAAAAATACGGGGCTTTTTTTCTTTTATCTCTTTATGATCTTCCTGGCATGAAAAAAAAGCCAGGCTTAGGATCAATAAACAACTATAAACTATTTGACGCATAAAATTATTTTTCTATTTCTTCCGTTACATTTTGTACCTCAGGTCGCATTTGAGGGAACAATAAAACATCCTGAATTGATGGCTGATTTGTTAGTAACATGCACAAACGATCAATTCCAAAACCGATGCCGGCCGTTGGTGGCATGCCATATTCCAATGCTCGTAAAAAATCATAATCAATAAACATAGCTTCATCATCACCACGCTCCATTAATTTAACCTGCTCTTCAAATCGCTCTCGCTGATCGATCGGGTCATTTAATTCTGAATACGCATTGGCAATTTCCTTACCATTGATCATTAATTCAAAACGTTCCACCAAACCTTCTTCAGTTCTGTGCTTCTTGGTTAAAGGACTCATCTCAACCGGATAATCTGTAATAAAAGTTGGCTGAATATAATTGCCTTCGCATTTCTCACCAAAAAGAGTATCGATTAATTTGGCTTTACCCATTGATTCATCAATTTCTATATGCAATTGTTTACATACTTCTCTTAAACCTGCTTCATCCATTTTACTAACATCAATGCCAATGTTTTCTTTAATGGCATCTAAAATGGTAATACGTTTAAACGGTGCTGCAAAGTTGATCATTTTATCGCCAACAGGTAATTCAGTTGTTCCGTGTAAATCTGTTGCAATTTTTTCAAGCAATTTTTCAGTGGTATTCATCATCCAAAAATAATCGCGGTAAGCTACGTAAAACTCTAAAACTGTAAATTCAGGGTTATGCGTTCTGTCCATTCCTTCGTTACGGAAGTTACGGCTGAATTCATACACCCAATCAAAACCACCAACGATTAATCGTTTTAAATATAACTCATTTGCAATACGCAAATACAAAGGCATATCTAAAGCATTATGATGCGTTAAAAACGGACGAGCCGCTGCACCACCGGGTATAGAC
>JANPOX010000047.1:0-6718 GCA_031428235.1 Bacteroidia bacterium
ATTTCAGATTTTCAAAATGAAGTTTTGAATAGGAATTCTAAAATTTTCACATTTTCACATTTTCTAATTATCTAATTATAATAAGATGTTCAAAAAAATATTAATAGCCAACAGAGGGGAAATTGCACTTCGTGTGATTAGAACTTGCAAAGAAATGGGAATTAAAACGGTGGCTGTTTATTCCACTGCCGATGCCGAAAGTTTGCATGTTAAATTTGCCGACGAAGCCGTTTGTATCGGTCCGCCGCCAAGTAATTTGTCCTACCTAAAAATGTCAAATATCATTGCCGCTGCGGAGATTACCAATGCAGATGCAATACATCCAGGATATGGTTTTCTATCGGAAAACGCAAAATTCTCTAAAATTTGTCAAGAACACGGTATCAAATTTATTGGTGCTTCACCAGAGATGATTGATAAAATGGGTGATAAAGCTTCTGCAAAAGCAACGATGAAAGCTGCTGGCGTGCCTTGTGTTCCTGGTTCAGAAGGAATTTTAGAATCCTATGAGCAAGCCGAAACGATAGCTAAAGAATTTGGTTATCCAGTAATGTTAAAAGCAACCGCTGGTGGAGGAGGAAAAGGAATGCGTGCTGTTTTGAAAGAAGAAGATTTGTTGAAAGCATGGGAAAGTGCGCGACAAGAATCGGCTGCCGCTTTTGGAAATGATGGAATGTATTTGGAAAAGTTAATTGAAGAACCTCGTCATATTGAAATCCAAGTAGTTGGTGATTCCTATGGGAAAGCATGTCATCTTTCGGAAAGAGATTGTTCCGTACAACGTCGTCATCAAAAATTGGTTGAAGAAACGCCATCGCCTTTCATGACCCCGGAATTACGTGAATTAATGGGTGATGCAGCTGTGAAGGCTGCTCTATCAATTGGATATGAAGGTGTTGGTACGATTGAGTTCCTTGTGGATAAGCACCGTAATTTTTATTTCATGGAAATGAATACACGAATTCAGGTAGAGCATCCGATTACTGAAGAGGTAATTAATTATGACCTGATTAGAGAACAAATCCTGGTAGCTGCCGGAGTTCCTATCTCAGGGAAAAATTATTATCCACAGTTACATGCGATAGAATGCCGTATAAATGCGGAAGATCCGTTTAAGAATTTTGCGCCATCTCCCGGTACAATTACTACATTACATACTCCCGGTGGTCATGGCATTCGTGTTGACTCTCATGTTTACAGCGGTTACCGTATTCCACCAAACTATGACAGTATGGTTGGTAAACTGATTACAGTAGCCCAGACACGTGAAGAAGCAATTGCAAAAATGCACCGTGCTTTAAGTGAATACGTGATTGAAGGGGTTAAAACTACTATTCCATTTCATATAAAACTGATGCAAAACGAAGATTTTAAAGCCGGAAATTATACCACCAAGTTTTTGGAAACCTGGGATTTTACTAAAGCTTAATCCTATAAAAAAACCTCCGTTATTGAACGGAGGTTTTTTTTTGATTAAAAATTCTTATCAAATTTACTCCTTAATGAACTTAGAGTTTATTAATCCCTGGGATGTTTTAATAGAAATAAAATAAACTCCGCCAGGCATCTGATTATTCAGTTCAAAAGTGTGCTGTCCGTTTGCTTTATCTGTCATTGATGATTCAATTACTTTTCCTAACACATCTGTTATCTGAACATATTCTACTTTTTGATCTAATGAAAAAGAGATCTGGTTTTTAACAGGATTAGGATACATTTTAATCTGATTTGAAAGTACTAATTCATTCAACCCTACATTTGTTCCGTTTAGTAAATTATGTGCAGCACACATACTTGGAATTCCCCAACCATAGCTGTTATCTGGATTCGATGATTTTGAAGCTGTAGCTTTTAAAGCCTGTAAAATCTCCATATTGGTTTTGGTTGGGTTAGCCTGCCATAAACAGGCAACGGCTCCTGCTAAAATTGGAGTTGCATAAGAGGTCCCATTACCAGACTGAAAGCTGAATCCAGGTGCACAAACATAAGAACCTTCTCCCATTGAACTTAATTCAGGCTTTATGCGTCCATCAGCGGTAGGACCCACAGAACTGAACCATGAATGTACACCGCTGCCGTTTACGGAACCAACAGTACAAATACTATCTGCATCAGCCGGTACGCCCACATAATTCCAGGGGCCACCGCCCTCATTTCCGGCAGCATTTAAAACAAACATTCCTTTACGGGAAGCCATGGTTGCGGCAATTGAAGCAACTGCAGTTCTACCGTCTAAATCAGCATAGGTATGATTTTGAGAGGCAATATCAAAAGTAGTATATCCTAAAGAGGTGGTTGTGATATCTGCCCCTACACTATCGGCAAATTCTGCAGCAACAACCCAGTTGCATTCTTCAATAATTCTCTCTGTGGCAGCTTCTTCAGAACGTAATAACCAATAGCTGGCTTTGGGTCCGGTTCCAATTAATTGGCCGGGTGTATTACCAGCCATTAATGAAAGGACATTAGCACCATGTAAATAATCTTCGTAAACAGAAGTATTGCCCTGCACATAATCTCTTGTTCCTAATAACCGGCCTTCATTTCTTAAGGAATCAAAAACGGGATTAACATCGACTTGGTCAAAACCGGCGTCAATTACCGCAATTACCATATTCTGCCCTCTGAAGCCTAAGTTATGCATGCAATCAGCCCCAATCTGGCTTACCTGCGTGAGTGATGGGCCATAATTATAACCCGTTGTTACTTCTGCAGTTTTTAAAGATTCAGCAGTGGGTTTCATATCAATGTCAGGATTTGAGAGAATGAATCTCCCAACAGGTGCTGTATTTAAAACACAGGTTAAACTATTAATAGCTGATAATTGAGCTGTATTGGTAATAACAACAATAGCAGCATTCAACCATTTCGAGCGTTGAAATACTTGTGCACCGGTTGCGTTTACCTGATTAATATAAGATTGGTTAACCGGAATATCTGTTAAATCAATACTAATACTTTGTGCAGCCCTGCGGTTTATTGATCTTTGAGATAAGTAAGCGGTAGGGGTACTGACAGAATAAGGGGAAGAGTTTTTGTCTTTAAATCTTACCCAGTATTTTGTTAATGTTTGAGATTTAAGTGGACCTGCTATAGAGCATAAAAAACAGGCAATAATGAGTGCTTTTAATTTATTCAATTCCATGAGTAACGTACGTTTGTTTGTAAATAAAACCTTTTAAAATTCGTGTTTCTACCGGGGTTGGAAGACCATTTGGACCAACAGTAATTGTTTGAGAATAAAGATCTTTCATTTCTCTATACACAAGTCCTACATCTTTCGCATATTTTTCAATAAAATATTGACGGTGAATCACATTTTTACTTTTATCATCTTTTTGTTCAACACATAAAACATTATCGAAGGTTGTTCCATTGATGTTTTCAGTTCTGTCAATATAAACATAACTGTACTCCCACTCTTCCATACTATTCTGTGCATTACCGTTCCAGGTAGCATTTTCCTTTACTGGAAAAATGAGTTTTGTGAATCTGAGGTCCTCTTCTACAACTTCAAACGTTGTACTGGTCTTTATACAATTCCATACATCTTTATGAGTCCAGGGAATATTATCGTAAGCCACAGTATCAATATATTTTTTGATGTATCTCACTAATTTCACAGCAGTTCTTCCCTGATCATCAATAAAATTTTCTTCTAATTTTTCTTTGACTCTGTATTTGTAATAGGTGGTATCCATATTATTATCATCGTATACCGTCGAATCGACATCATATACAATATATTTACCAAGTGTTACAGGTGCATAATCATAACCCACATCAGGCGCATCCTCTACCTTTTTTTTGCAGGAGAATACGGTAAGAAATGCAAAAAAAACAAGTATGTATCTTAAATTTATGATAATTAAAATTACTAATAAAATATAGCATATACAATATAAAAATAAGCTTAAATTAGCCACAAATTTTATAAAAATATGTCAGACTTTTCTAATCATAAATTCGGCACCAAAGCTATTCATGCAGGTGCAGATCCCGATCCTTCAACAGGTGCAATCATGACACCAATTTTTCAAACATCAACCTATGTTCAGGAAGCACCTGGAAAAAACAAAGGGTTTGGATATGCACGTGGTAAAAACCCAACAAGAGAAGCACTTCAAAAAAATATTGCCGCGCTTGAAAATGGCAAGCACTGTATTTGTTTTAGTAGTGGAATGGGAGCTACTGATGCGGTGATGAGAATGTTGCGTCCGGGTGATGAAGTGATTACAGGTGATGATTTATATGGTGGATCTTACCGTATGTTCACTAAAATTTATGAAAACTATGGTATTAAATTTCATTTTATCAATTTAACAGATGCTGATAACATAAAAAAATACATTAACAGCAATACTAAATTATTATGGGTGGAAACTCCAACCAACCCAACTATGCAAATCATTGATATTGTTGCTTGTGCTGCAATAGCAAAGGCAAATAACATACTGTTAGCGGTTGATAATACGTTTGCTTCCCCCTATTTACAAAACCCCTTGGCACTTGGTGCAGATATTGTTATGCATTCTGTTACCAAATATTTAGGCGGACACAGTGACGTTGTAATGGGTGCTTTAGTTGTGAACGATGACAAATTACACGAACAATTATATTTCATTTTAAACAGCTGCGGAGCCAATCCCGGCCCTATGGATTGTTTTTTAGTAATGCGTGGTATTAAAACATTGCATTTGCGTATGGAGCGTCATTGCTTCAATGGCCGTAAAATTGCTGAATACTTAAAAACACACCCTCGTATTGAAAAGATTTACTGGCCGGGTTTTATCGATCATCCAAATCATGAAATCGCTAAAAAACAAATGCGTGATTTTGGTGGAATGATCTCTATTGTTTTAAAAGGCGCTTCATTAGATGATACTTTTAGAATTGCATCGTCGTTTAAGGTTTTTTCTTTGGCAGAATCTTTAGGTGGTGTTGAATCATTGATCAATCATCCGGTAACTATGACTCACGCTTCTATCCCAAAAACAGAACGTGATAAATCAGGTGTTGTAGATAATTTATTAAGATTAAGTGTTGGTGTGGAAGATGTTGAAGACTTAATTGAAGACTTGAAACAAGCTTTAGCTTAAAATTATTATAACAAATAAAAAAGCCCGCTAACAAAATGTTATCGGGCTTTTTAAATTATTCATCTGAATCTTCAGGTTTAATTGGAGGTGGTGGAGGAAAAGGAGGCGGACATCCTGGTTTCTCATTTAGCCCATGTGGTTTGTGGCAATGTTTCTTGCCACATGAAGTAAAACTGATAGCGCTTACTAATAAAGCAAGCATTAACGTGATCTTGATTTTTTTCATGTGATTATTTTTTAATATATAATTCAGAACGATGAACAATTTCAAATAGTACATTAATACCTGATAATGAGGTGAACAGTGCACATATAAAGGTCAGTGAATTGTTCTTTGCTTTAATCTGCTAAATTTGTGTACGAAATTGTATCACATGAATTTCTTAACCGATTTTATTAAAGGCATTACGAATTGCTTCAAAGGGTTCAGTCTCATCTTTGAAAAAGGATTATGGCATTATTTATTTTACCCTGTGATTCTATGGGTATTAATTTGGATAGCAAGCATATGGGTTTTTTCAGAATTAGCAATTCAGATCTCGGATTACATTAACCGCCAATTAAGTTTCCAGGACATTCCTGATTCAGGAGCGATGTTATCCTTCTTTAAGCCTTTTCTGACAGGCTACTTCAGTGTGATCATTGCCTGGATCCTAAAGCTTATCTTTTGGTTTGTATCAAGTACTTTTACTAAATACATGATATTAATATTTCTTTCTCCCCTCTTTTCTTTGTTATCAGAATCGGTGGAAGAAAAAACAACAGGGAAGAAATATCCATTTAACGGTCTTCAATTATTAAAAGATATAGGCCGTGGTATTCTAATTAGCCTGCGAAACATGCTGTTTGAATATTTAATCATTGCTATTTGTTTTATCCTAACCCTTTTCTTTGCTCCGCTGATTTTTATAACCGGACCAGTATTATTGGTAACATCCTGGTATTTTATTGGTTTCACTATGCTGGACTATAATTTCGAAAGACATAAAATGAACATCTCCCAAAGTGTTAGATTTATACGTCATCATAAAGGCCTTGCCTGTGGTATTGGGCTTGTATATACTTTTTTCATGATACTTCCTTTGTTTATAGGAATTATGTTTGCACCGTTACTGGCTGTTTTAGGCGCAACGATTAGTTTTTTGGAATTGAAAAACATTCGAAATACAAAAATAAACCACATAGTAACATAGCATATATTGTTGAAAAAAATAGGGTTAGAAAACTTTGTTTTACACATCGACATCTATTTTAAGCGGAGCTTAACTATGCAAACCTTCAAACCAATACTAACCTATGCACCTATGTGGTTTAAATTTAACATTTTGCTTATCTTTCCGAATTAATTAAATGAAACATTCTGTATCCATAGTAAATTATTATAATACCACTCCTTTTCTATATGGGATCAATCATTCTGATTTCAAATCACAGATAAACCTGGAATTAGACATCCCCAGTGTATGTGCGCAAAAATTAAAAAACAAACAGGTTGAGATTGGTCTTGTGCCGGTTGCTATTTTACCAGAACTGGACTCTTACCATATCATCACAGATTATTGCATTGGTGCAGTTGGCAAGGTAGATAGTGTCAAACTTTTCTCACAAAAACCATTGGA
>JANPOX010000048.1:0-3702 GCA_031428235.1 Bacteroidia bacterium
TTTAACCGTTATCGACAAGGTTATTTTTCACTGGATGTTGATTTAACCAGGATCAAAACTAATTCAAAAGTTTTAAAGTCTGTTTTCTCTTGTTTGAATATGATCAAAATTCCATTTCCTAATTTAGAACTAAGTGAAGGAAAAATGAAGTTTAATTATTATTAAAAGATAAGGGCCAATTAAACAACATATGCACATAGAGCATTATTTCCGTGCTTAAGTTACTTTGAGTACTTTATTTAAAGAAAATAATATATTAGAATATTAAAAAACTATGTGCCTATGTGGTTTAAATAATTCTATTTACATTTAGTTCATAAAAAAAACATCATGCAATTATATTCTATAAATACCGGACATTTTAAATTAGACGGCGGCGCTATGTTTGGAGTTGTTCCTAAATCCATCTGGAATAAAGTTAATCCTGCCGACGATAATAACATGTGCAGCTGGGCCATGCGTTGCTTACTGATACAGGATGGTAAACGTTTGATTTTAGTAGACAACGGCATGGGTAATAAACAAGATGATAAATTCTTCGGTTATTATTTTTTACATGGCAGTGATACACTGGATCTTTCTTTAGCGAAACATGGCTTTCACAAAGATGATATCACGGATGTTTTTTTGACGCATTTGCATTTCGATCATTGTGGGGGAAGTATTGAATACAATGCTGATAGAACAAAATTAACTCCTGCTTTTAAAAATGCTAAATACTGGTGTAACGAAAAACATTGGGAATGGGCAGTGAATCCAAACCCCCGGGAAAAAGCAAGTTTCCTTAAAGAAAACATTATGCCAATCAAAGAAAGCGGGCAATTAAATTTCCTGGATACAACAAAAGATTTTATGCCAGGCTTTAAAATGTATGAAGCCAACGGACATACAGAAGCCATGATGTTACCTCTTATAAAATACAAAGATACAACGGTTGCTTTTTTAGCAGATTTAATTCCTTCTGCCGGACATATTCCAATGCCATATATTATGGGTTATGATGTTCGTCCGTTAAACACAATGAAAGAAAAGGAATATATTTTAAAACAAGCCGCAGAAAATAACTGGACTTTATTCTTCGAACATGATCCAACCATTGAATGTTGTACGGTTGCTCAAACAGAAAGAGGAATTAAAATGGATAAGAGTTTTGAATTGAAGGAACTATAAAAATAATTCAAAAATCAGGGCTTTGGGTATTTTTCAGTATTCTGTGAAGTATGAAAAACTGCTTCTATAAAAACTTTTCTTTCTATTTCATCAATCCAATAGAAAATCACGAATGGAAATTTTTTCAATGGTAAAATTCTTATATTTTCTGAATGAATTTTATAGAATGGGTTTAGTATGATAGTTTCTATATATTCAAAGATTTCATTATAAAACTCTACACCCAATCCTAATTGCTTATTGTCATAATAATCAATAGAGTTCTGAATTTCGATAACAGCCCTTGGTTAAAATACAACATTGTATTTCATAACTATTTCTTAAATTTTAATGTTTTTTTTGTATCCTCCAAAGAAATATACTTCTCAGCAGGCGTAGAATTCATTCTCTTAGTAACCTCATCAATCTGCCATTGAGGGACTGATTTCTTTTCCTCTTCCACATTCACTTCGGGCAAATGTTTTAAAAAATCCATAAATGTATTATAGAAACTATCTTTAATATTTAACGTAACTTTCATTTAAATAAAGGTAAGAATTTTAATACAAAAGCCAAAGCCTTCTAATTCATATTCAATTCCGGCAAACCCATTGGTGCGGCATCAAAAAAGGCAAGTTCAGTTATCGCTACTTTCACATCTTTAATGATAGGGAACGTTGCTAAAATATCCATAACAGCTTCCTGATCTTTTGCCTGTATGGTTACCCAAAGCTGAGTACGCTCCATATCCAAAGCATAATTTAAAATCACACGTTCTTCCAAAAGCTGGTTCACGCGTTCACGCTGCTGAGGAATTAATGCTGCAAAACGACGCGTAAAAATATCAGGTAAAATAATATGAATCTGAAAAGTATTCAAGAATGGTAAAGAGCTCATTTTTTGTTCTTAATTTATAGTAAATGTAGTGAAGCAATAAGGATTTTGAGTTAAATTTGTCGAAAATTAGATAATTTAAGACTTTAGAACGATGGGACGTATTTTTCAAACTAGGAAGGCAACAATGTTTAAACGCTATGCTAAAATGGCGAAGCAGTTTACCAAAATTGGGAAAGAAATCGTTATGGCTGTTAAGTTGAGCGGTCCGCACCCTGAGTTAAATCCACGATTAAGAGCTTGTATCGCGAATGCTAAAGCAGTGAATATGCCTAAAGCAAACATTGATGCTGCCATTAAACGTGCTTCTGAAAAAGATACCAGTAATTACGATGAAATTATATACGAAGGACATGGCCCTTATGGAGTGCCTGTAATTGTTGAATGTGCGACCGATAATCCAACCCGTACTATTGCAAATTTACGTTTGTACTTTAGCCGTGCAAATGGCTCTGTTGGCACAACCGGTTCAGTAAGTTTTATGTTTGAACGAAAAGGCTTATTTAAAGTAGATTCCACTGGATTAAATCACGACGATGTTGAACTTGACATTATTGATTACGGCGCCGAAGAATTAACCTGGGATGATGAGAACAATGAGTTAATTGTACAGGTTGCCTTTACTGATTTTGGTATGATGCAAGCCGGTTTGGAAGAGAAAAAATATGTCGTAAAAGAAACTATCAAATCATATATCCCCACAACGACCCAGGAATTAACAGAAGAACAGGAACTTGAATTTCAAAAAATGTTAGATAAAATGGAAGATGATGATGATGTCATGTCTGTTTATCATAACCTTGCTTAATATTAGTTTTGAAAGTTAACAAGTTGAAGGTTTAGAAAGTTATTCTAGCCGTTCAACCGGCTTTTCAACTTTCAAAATTTTTCAACTTTCAAAACTTACCCTATTGGAAAAAAAATGGAACATACTAGAGGCAAAACGGGCAGAAGATATTTCTTCGTTGCAGGACAGCCTTTCTGTTGATAAAACCATTGCCAAACTTTTATCTTTAAGAGGCGTTACATCTTTTGATGAGGCCAAAGCATTTTTTCGTCCTTCGTTAGATATGCTGCATGATCCTTTTTTAATGAAAGGAATGAGCGTTGCCATCGAGCGGATTATTAAAGCCATTGCGAATCGTGAAAAGGTTATGATCTTTGGCGATTATGATGTTGATGGAACTACCTCGGTAGCATTGGTCTATAGCTTTTTTAGAAAGTACATTCCTGAAATGCGATACTACATTCCTGACCGTTATGCAGAAGGATATGGAATTTCTTTTAAGAGTATTGATTATGCAGAAGAAAATAATTACTCTTTAATCATTGCTCTGGATTGCGGAATCAAAGCCAATGATAAAATTGATTACGCCAATTCTAAAAACATTGATTTTATTATTTGTGATCATCACCTTCCCGGTGATGAAATTCCAAAAGCCGTTGCTGTGTTGGATCCCAAACAAAACGATTGCCCCTACCCTTATAAAGAATTAGCCGGTTGTGGCATTGGTTTTAAACTGGCACAGGCTTTTTGTATTCAGAATGGTATTGATGAACAGGAAGTTTTTGAATATTTGGATTTAGTAGTTACGAGTATTGCAGCAGATATTGTTCCGATTACCGGTGAAAACAGGGTATTAGCGCATTTTGGATTGA
>JANPOX010000049.1:0-4452 GCA_031428235.1 Bacteroidia bacterium
TCTTTAGAGATTTGAAAGCTTCTGTAAGCATAATCAAGTGCTTCACTTACTTTCCCTTGTTGAAGCAAAATTCGCCCAATGTTGTTTAAAGAGTATGCAATTCCTCCTTTATCTTTAATTTCTTCGTTAATCTTTAAACTCCTATGAAAGTACTCTAACGCTTTAGGGATATCGCCTTGATTTTGATAAATAACCCCAATGTTGTCGAAGGAGATAGCTATTCCATGTTTATCCTTAATTTCTTGCCTTATCTTTAAACTCTGATGAATGTACTTTAAAGCATTGGAGACGTTACCCTGATTTTTATAAATAACTCCAATGTTATTTAAAGAGATAGCGATTCCATTTTTGTCCAGAATTTCTTCCTGAATCTTTAAACTCCTCTGATGGTATTCCAATGCCTTAGGGATGTCGCCCTGATTGTCATAAATAAGCCCAATATTGTTTAAAGAGCGAGCTATTCCGAATTTGTCCTTAATTTCTTCCTGAATCTTTAAACTCTTATGATAATACTCCAAGGCCTTGGGGATATCACCCTGATTTTTATAAATAAACCCAATGTTGTTTAAGGAAACCGCTATTCCATGTTTGTCGTTAATATCTTCCCTGATCTTTAAACTCTTATGATAGAACTCCAATGCTTTAGCGACGTCGCCCTGTTGTTGAGCAAGAAAGCCGATGTTGTTAAATGCGCCTGCGAGATGTACTAAATAAAAAAAATTAAGAGTTTTGGTGGGAGAAGACAAGGCATTTTTCTCTGCGAGTTTAGCGCAAGGTTCCGCATATTTTAAGATATCTTCGACTTCGCATACTTCGCTTAATTCAGATAATATTTTTAGCCGTGTTGTGTCGTGTTTGGCTTGTTTTAAAGCAAGTTTTAAGGAGTCAATAACCAGATCTTGTGCTTTTAATTTTATACTGAAAGTTAAGAGGATTAAAAGGAATAATATGTTTTTCAGCAGTTTCATGCGGTAGTTTTTCTTTAAATATTTTTTTAATCTTAATCCCAATAATACACCCGCTACCTGCTAAATTCGAATACCGATAATTGTAATATCATCCACTTGCTCTAAGTCTCCCTTCCAGTTATTCAAAGATGTAGATAGTATTTCTTTTTGTTTCGACATTTGTAAATGAGACATATTAATCAATAATTCTTTTAGTTGTTTATACATGAATTTTTTTCCTTTTGGTCCGCCAAACTGATCCGGTAATCCATCAGTTAAGGCATACACTACGTCGCCCTTTTGTAAATGAACCGTATGTTGTTTAAAGGGGTCATTGTCCCTATCGTGTTTACCAACCGGCATTTTATCCGAGAAAAGTTCTATAAGTTCTACTTTTCCGTCCGCCAGCTGGCGGACACCCTCTTCAAATGGGGAGGTAGAACGAACTATCCAAACAGGGTTATTGGCAGCAGCATAAGTGAGTTTATTGTTTTTAAGATCAAAACAAATCAGGCTGCAATCCATACCATCTTTGCCTCCGTCAGCACTACCGTCTTTTTTTAATCGTTCAATAATTTTTGTTCGGGTGTGATTTAAGATCTCCGCAGGCTCGGTGAGTTTTTCCTGTTCCACGGCCTTCTCTAAACATGAAATATTTAAGATGCTCATAATTGATCCGGGAACGCCATGTCCGGTGCTGTCTGCTATTGCTAATGCGAAGTTGCCATTACTTAATAAAGAAGCCCAGTAGAAGTCACCACTTACTACGTCTTTTGGTTGGAAGAAAACGAAATAGGAATCTTCTGTTCTCGACTCCTCCCGAACTGATAGATTGTTATCCAGTAATTCTGTCGTCGCTAAAAAACTTCGTTGAATCCTTTCTGCATAATTAATGCTGTCTGTTATTTCTTTATGTTTTTCTTCTACCAGTTGTTTTTGATGTGTGATGATCTCATTTTGTTTTTGCGTTTCAATTTCTTTAAGCTCTATGATCTTCTTCTGTTTGTTAATCACCCTAAAGCGATTGACCATAAAGCCTGCGAATATAACTACGAGTGCCAATCCACCGTACAACGCGTAACTTTTTGTTTTTTCCTGTTTAATCTCGGCTTGCTGAGCTGATAACAATGCATTCTTCACTTTCTGTTCTTCTACATTTTTCACACTATCGGCAGCAGCTTGCTTTTCGTATTGGTATTGAAACTGCTTTTTTATGCTTGCTTTTTTGGTTGTTTCGTTGTTTATACTATCACGCATTAATATTTCTAACTCATACATTACTAAAGCCTCTTGAAACTTGTTTTGTTTCTGATAAATGTTTTTTAAGACAGATGCAGCACTCATTATGTTCTTCGGATAGCCGAGTTCTTTTGATATTTGAAGACTACGGTTTACCAGTGCAAGGGCTTCACTAACCTTTCCCTGCTTTAGTAAAATACTTCCAATGTTGTTTAGAGAGGAAGCAATTCCAGATTTGTCTTTAATTTCTTCCTGAATTTTTAAACTCTTTTGGTAATATTCTAAAGTTTTATTTATTAATTGCGCCCGCTTAAGGCTACTATCAGGACTTTGTTCCGCTTCAACCCATTTTGAAAAAACACCTCCAATATTATTAAATGATTGAGCAATTCCAGATTTGTCATTAATTTCTTCCCTTATTTTTAAACTCCTGAAATAATACTCCAAAGCTTTATCTTGAGCTGCCCTAATGCAAACTTCTTTTGAAGAATGGCAAGAAGGATCTCCGTGATTATCATAAATAAAACCAATGTTGTTTAATGAGGCGGCAATTCCGTGCTTGTCCTTAATTTCTTCCTGAATTTTTAAACTCTTGTGATAATACTCTAATCCTTTTTGCGCATCTCCCTGATTTTTGTGGATAATTCCAATGTTGTTTAAGGCTGAAGCAATACCTTTTTTGTCATTTATTTCTTCCCTCATCTTTAAACTCTTATGATAGTATTCCAAGCCTCTTGAGATGTCGCCCTGATCTTTATAAATACTACCAACATTATTTAATGAAGAAGCAATTCCCTTCTTGTTCTTAATTTCCTCTTCAATCTTTAAACTTTTCAGGTAATATTCTAAGGCTTTAGGAACGTCTCCCTGATTTTGAGCAAGAAAGCCGATGTTATTTAATGCACCTGCAACATGTTTTAAATAGAAAACCTTTTGTGTTGTATCATGCGATGCTTTTGAAGCACCTTTTTCTGCCAATTTGAGCA
Organism: Bacteroidia bacterium; assembly: GCA_031428235.1. GTDB lineage: Bacteria > Bacteroidota > Bacteroidia > B-17B0 > Aurantibacillaceae > UBA4416. The sequence goes on from JANPOX010000049.1 coordinate 3,173, forward strand.
ATTGTTCATTATAAACAGGCCATACAGTGTCGTCGTTTTCAGAATCTATTAATTCTTCCAGGATATTGCAACGTGTAGTGTCATGCTTTGCATTTTTAAGAGCACTCTTTAAGGAATCAGTGATGTGGTCCTGTGCATTTAGTCTTATACTAAAAACCAGCAGGATAAAAAGTAGTCGTATGTTAGTTAGTAGTTTCAATCAATTCAAATTTTTATTTGGAACATGCCGCCTAACTTCAATATAATTTTGTTAATACTTAATGTCAAAGTAGGTATTAATTTAAAATACCCAAAAAAAATCCTCTTGTTCATCACAAGAGGATTTTTATAAAAAGTGTTGTAGTTCTAAACTTTTAATTTCTGGCCTAAGCGCAAAACTTTATTTTGTTTGATGCCATTCTTTTTACAGATAGCTTTAATAGTTGTATGGTTACGCTGAGCAATGCGGCCTAATGTATCACCACGTTTTACAATGATCGTTTTTCCGTGTTTGGATTTTGATCCAGTAACACGGGTTAAATTCAAATCTTTTTTCTGGCGACTGTGTAACGCTCTTAAATCGTATTTGGTTTCTACATCAGATTTTGTGATCAGGCATTCATTCTTTTTTAATGTTCCGGTTGCAAAGTCAATAAAATCTTCAGCATCCATAGCCTGACCCAAATAACGGATTTCAAAATGGAGGTGAGACCCGAAAGAATGCCCTGTGTTTCCTCCTAATCCAATGATTTGTCCGGCTTCTAACATCTGGCCAGCCTCTACTAATATTTTTGATAGGTGAGCGTAAACAGTTTCAAGTCCGTTTTTATGTCTTATAATAACAACATTACCATAACTTCTGTTCAGCTTAGCAATACGCACCATGCCATCAAAGGCAGCCATTACTGTATCTCCTGTTTCAAGGTCAATGTCTGTTCCGTAATGTGGTCTTCTTTTTCTCCAGCCAAACTCAGAAGTTACGTTTCCGTTAAATGGTAACACAAATCCACAGTCTGTTGCCTCAGTTAATCTAACCATGGCAGAGTCGTGTTTAAAACTATCTGCAAAAGAATAAGGATGTATAACTGCTGTATCCCATGTTGAATATAAATCATTGGAAGGAAAAGCCAGCAGGGAGTCAACTTCCTCACCTTCATGCTCTTCGTGTTCGTCTGATGTAAGTGCTAAAATTGCCGGGTTTATAGAAATCTTTGTCGTATCATCTCTTTTTGCAAGCTTCTTTTTTCCGTCATCTTTAATAGGCTTTTCGTCAGGATTAAGAGAATTGAATAAAAAATGGG
>JANPOX010000050.1:0-13889 GCA_031428235.1 Bacteroidia bacterium
GTGAACGTACGAGAGAAGGAAATGACCTGCTTCGTGAAATGATTGAGTCAGGTATTGTAAAGTACGGAGATGCCTTTAAACATTCAATGGAATCAGGAGGATGGGATCTTAGTGTTGTTGATAGAGAAGCATTAAAAGATTCTCAGGCTACTTTTATATTTGGTCAAATGAATGAGCCTCCGGGAGCTCGTGCTAGAGTAGCACTTTCTGGTTTGACTATTGCCGAGCACTTTAGAGATGGTGATGGTGAAGGAAAAGGTCGTGATATCCTGTTTTTTATAGATAATATTTTCCGTTTTACTCAAGCAGGTTCTGAAGTTTCTGCACTATTAGGTCGTATGCCTTCTGCGGTTGGTTATCAGCCTACTTTAGCAACTGAAATGGGAGTAATGCAAGAGCGTATTGCTTCAACTAAAAGAGGTTCAATTACTTCAGTTCAAGCTGTTTATGTTCCTGCAGATGACTTAACGGACCCAGCCCCTGCAACTACTTTTGCTCACTTAGATGCTACAACTGTATTAAGTCGTAAAATTGCGGAGTTAGGTATTTATCCGGCTGTGGATCCATTGGACTCAACATCCCGTATCTTAACTCCTACAGTAATTGGAGAAGCTCACTACAATTGTGCTCAACGTGTTAAGTTAACATTACAGCGTTACAAGGAATTACAGGATATTATCGCCATCTTAGGTATGGACGAGTTAAGTGAAGAGGATAAATTAACGGTACACCGTGCACGTCGTGTACAACGTTTCTTATCTCAGCCTTTCCACGTTGCAGAGCAATTCACCGGTTTAAAAGGTGTATTGGTTCCAATTGAAGATACGATCAAAGGATTTAATATGATTCTTGATGGTAAGGTAGATGAATATCCTGAAGCAGCTTTTAACTTAGTTGGTTCTATTGAAGAAGCAATTGAAAAAGGAAAGAAGATTTTAGCTGACGCATAATAACATTTCAAAGTTTAAGGTTCAAAGTTTAATAATTTTGAACCTTAAATTTTAAACCTTGAATTATAAAAAATGAAATTAGAAATAATTACACCCGATAAAAAATTATTTGATGGACAAGTGAAATCGGCCGTATTTCCAGGTGCTGAAGGTTCTTTTGGGGTTTTGAATAATCACGCGGCAATGATTGCAACTTTAAAAAAGGGCAATATTGAATTAATAGAAGAAAATAACACGCCACATACTTTTCCTGTTAAAGGTGGTGTTGTTGAGGTGTTCAAAAACAAAGTGATTGTTTTAGCAGAGTAATTTTTTCTAAAATTTATTTAAAAGCCTGTATCATTGATGCAGGCTTTTTTTTAAATTAAAAAGCACAATCGATAAAGAGTTGAATTAAATATTTCCTATTGTTTTATATAAACCATTTCTACTTTTTTCAACTCATCATAGGAAGGAGTTTGGTTGATTTTGTCAAGTGTCTTAGAATTTTTATTTCCCATTAATATAGCTACCGGATAAGTTTGATCGATATTACCGGCATTACTTGTTTTTGGTTTTAAAATATACATGATATTTTTTTTATCGTTCTCACTATATATTTCAACCAAATAAGTTACCACATCATTTTTTAATAAATATTTTTTTATTAACCGTGCTTTTCTTTCTTTCTTTATAATGGTTTGATTCTGATTCAAAGGGCAAATGATAATTTCTTTTCCGATGTATTTTAAGAATCTGTGTTCTTTTGGACTTTCACCTCTGATTTTAATTGCCATCCCTAAAAATAAAATATCCTCATCATCGTTTTTAGTAAAATAGAATGGCAGCTGTAATCTTACGCGTATGTATTTCCCTTTATTGATTTTTAAACGACTTGTTCTCAATGCAACTATTACCAATAAAAAACCTTCATTAAGTACATTTCGACCTACATCTTTTAAAGCAAAAAGTAAATCTTTGTAGTAATAGGCATAACTAAATTCAATAACTACAATAATGAGATACCAGGTAAATAGTGTGGAATATAATTTGGTGGTGGCAGCTATCTTTTCATAATCAAAAAAGGGAGAGTAATTGATGGCATTATTGATCATTTGCATCCAAAAATTAATCCCGATAAGGTAAATTAAACTTGAAATTAAGGGTGTAAAATCTCCTAAAAATGATTGTGTCAGAAAAAAATCAAACATGCCGTGCGACACTACCGCGATGCTTATGCCAATCATGGAATTTAAATAGATGTTACCTTTGTTGAAAATACTGCTTCTATAAATGCCATAAACGCAAATGCTCGTATTTATGATATGAACCAAACAGGAAATAAATGTTCTTCCCGTAATAATTTGTGAGCCATAGTTATTATAATAGATAAAATTTTCTCTTACCGAAAACCCCAGTGCTACAATTCCTGCAAATACTAAATAATCCACCGGCTCATTAATTCTTTTTTTAAGAATTTTAAAAACTACAAAAACCCCCAGTAATTTTGATAATTCTTCCGATAGTCCAACTCCTAATAGTGAGTATAAAAAATCATTGGTAAACTCACCATTGAATTTAATATCTAAAATGCCTAAGCCATAATAAATCCAAAGGGTGATGCTTGGTGATAGAAAGCCGATAACGAAAGCCACAATCACATCAATGATACGCTCACCTTCCAAAAGATCGATTCGTTTAAAATAGTTCAGCCAAAGCATAGCACCACAAATGGCTCCAAGTATGGGAAATATTAAATAGATTTGATAGGCGCTGAGCATAATAGTAAAAAAAAATCCCCAGGCGGTTAGCGAAGGGATCTTAGTTTTTTATAGGAAAAATTAGTTATTGATGCTGATCTTTTTATCTAATTCTTCGATGTAAGCCTTAAATCGTTTATCAGTATCCATTAAGTTGTTTACTGTACGACATGCATGTAATACTGTAGCGTGGTCTTTTCCTCCACAATGCATACCAATAGTAGCTAAAGAAGATTTGGTCATACATTTTGCAAAGTACATGGCAATTTGACGGGCCTGAACAACTTCACGCTTACGTGTTTTGGATTTCATTAAGTCGATGTTTAAATCGAAATAATCGCAAACCACTTTTTGGATATAATCAATTGAAACTTCGCGGGCAGTTGACTTAACAAATTTGTCAATCATTTGCTTGGCTAACTCTAAAGTAATTACTTTTTTGTTTAAAGACGATTGAGCCAATAAAGAAATTAAAGCTCCTTCTAATTCACGTACGTTTGAAGTAATGCTATATGCTAAATACTCGCAAACCTCTTTTGGTAATTGAATTCCTTCGTTGTAAACTTTCTTTTCAAGGATAGCAATACGTGTTTCTAAACCCGGAGTTTGTAAATCCGCACTTAATCCCCATTTGAAACGGGATAATAAACGTTGCTCAATTCCTTGCATTTCAACCGGAGCTCTGTCAGCAGTTAAGATGATTTGTTTTCCTAATTGGTGTAAGTGATTAAAAATATGGAAGAATACATCCTGAGTTTTTTCTTTTCCTGCAAGATATTGAATGTCGTCAATAATTAAAGTGTCGATCATTTGATAGAAATGAACGAAATCATTTTGATTATTGTTTTTGATTGAATCAATGAACTGCGCAATAAATTTTTCTGATTGAACGTAAAGAACAGTTTTGTTTGGGAAGTTCTTTTTGATGTCGATACCGATAGCCTGCGCTAAGTGAGTTTTACCTAAACCAACACCACCGTACAATAACAACGGGTTAAAAGCAGTTCCACCTGGCTTTTGAGAAACAGCATATCCTGCTGAACGCGCTAAGCGGTTACAATCACCTTCAACAAAATTATCGAAACAATAGTTAGGATTCAATTGTGATTCAACAGAAACTTTTTTAAGTCCTGGGATAATAAATGGATTCCTGATGGATCCACTATCAATTGGCATTGAAACCGGATTGTTTCTTAAATTAGTATTGATATTTGGAACTTTAAGCATTACTGCTTTTTCAGATTTACCTGTTCCATTATCCATTACGATACTGTATTCAATTCTTCCTTCAGTACCTAACTCTTTACGAATTACTTTTTTAATAATTGTAATGTAATGTTCTTCTAGCCATTCGTAAAAAAACTGTGAAGGTACTTGTATGTTTAATACGTTGTCTTGAATTTTAATTGCTTTAATAGGTTCGAACCAAGTGGCAAAGTTTTGAGGGCTTACATTATCCTGAATTACTCTTAAGCAATTCTTCCACACGGTTTCCGCTGTTTTTTCCTTCATAGTATTAAATAAGTTATTAAGTATATAGTGTTTAGTGTTATTAACAAGTCCGAGTTTGTAAATATATACTGATTATTTAATCTCGCAAGGAAAAAATGAATAATTAATTTAGATAAATTTTCGTTTGGGACTTGCTTTTTTAAATTTTTCTATTATTTGAAGTATGTGAAATTTTTTTCTTATTATAAGAGAAATACACATCCAGTTTCCCCAACCAAATTCCTGCCCATCCAACTTGTGTCACATATACTTCTTTGCCAATTCTATTAGCTAATTTAACAGGGTGTTCAAGAAATGTATGGGAGTGACCACCAATTATAAGATCAATGTTTTCTGTTTGTGGTGCCATGCTCATATCGCTCAATTTTTTATCAGGATATGAAAATCCGATGTGTGATAAGGCGATAACATAATCACATCCTAAATCCTGTTTTAGTAATCTTGCTGTTGCATTAGCAATTGGCACCGGATTTTGATAAATGGTTTCTTTATACATTTTTTTATCCACTAATCCTTCCAGTTCAATTCCATATCCAAGCACGCCAATTTTAATTCCCTGTTTTTCAAAAATTTTGTAGGGGATTATTTTATCATGAAGACTAGTATTTGAAAAATCATAATTACAATTGATAAATGCAAAATCAGCATGGGGCATTTGTTTGGTAATATTATCTATACCAAGGTCAAAATCATGATTACCAATTGTTGTTGCATCATATTTCATCATACTCATTAATTTGTATTCAAGCTCTCCGCTGTATAAATTAAAATACGGCGTGCCCTGAAAAATATCCCCGGCATCTAATAATAATACATTATCATTCTCTTTTTTTAATTCATCAATAACAGCAGCTCTTCGCGCAAAACCGCCCTTATTGGCAAATTTTGGATCATTTTCCGGAAATGGCTCTATTCGGCTATGTATATCATTTGTATACAGAATAGTTAACCGTGATATATCTTTACTTATAAGTACTTCTTTTGATAACGCAGGAAACCCAGCTAAAACAGCAGTTGTTCCCACGAAATATTTTAAAAAATCCCGTCTATTTTGATAATTGTATTCTGCCATCTAATGTTGGTTTTATAGTTTGTTCAAGTTTTGTTAGGTCTTCACAATAATTTATAATCATATTTCTCAACAGTACTTTCGTAATCTTTCTCTCTTTAGCATTCTTGAAAAAATTATAACTATCTCCTCCGTTTGCTAAATAATCTGAGGTAACAACCCAATAATCTTTCGTTTCATCAAATGGTTTTCCTTTCACGAAAATATCAGTAGGCGTTGTTCCTTTCATTGTTAGCCTCATTCCACCAACTGGGATACCGCCTTTTTCAACAATTTTATAACACATATCTTTAAATTGCGAACCGCTTAACTTTAATAATACTACTTCATTATCAAAAGGCATTAATTCAAACACATTGCCGATAGTAATGTTTCCTTTTGGTAATGAATTTCTTAAACCTCCTTTATTAAAAATAGCTACATCTACATTAGCTGAATCTTTCCCTAAAAGTTTTTTGGTTTCAAAAATAACGGCATCACAAAAAAAGTTTCCTAAAGTGCTCTCCACATCCGATTTTACTAATGCTCCTTCACTTTTTGCTATTACAGCATACATTTGCTCATCATGTGTTTTTTTGTATGGCGACATCGCTTTATAAATAGAACTGTCAATTTTATTGTCATTAACAATAATGTGAGATTCTGAAATACTTGCTACAGAAGTTTTTTTAGAGCAGGCATTTACACTTATGAGTGCTAAAAAAAAGAGTATTTTTAGATGAATTTTCATGAATAGTAAACTAAATTAGAGTGCTTTAAAGATAAGATATAATTTCTATGATTAAAACAGAAACAACGTTAAGAGTAAGATACGGCGAAACCGACCAAATGGGCTTTGTTTACTATGGGGTTTATGCTCAGTATTATGAAGTAGGAAGAGTAGAAGCCATGCGTAGCCTGGGATTTAGCTATCGTGAAATGGAAGAAAGCGGTGTTTTAATGCCGGTTATTAATCTGACAGTAAATTATAAGAAACCGGCTTTATATGATGATGAAGTTAGAATTGTAACCACAGTAAAAGAAATGCCGGGCGTAAGGATCACTTTTCATTATGAATGCTTTAATCAAAAAAATGAGTTATTAAATACTGGTTCAGTTACTCTTGTTTTTATTGACAAACTAAAAAATAAACCTATGCAGCCACCTCAATGGTTCATGGATGGATTCAAGAAAAAATTTGTTGCTTAGATTACACAAAAAAAGACCTTTGAAAGAATTCAAAGGTCTTTTTTTGTGTAACACAATTAAATAATTAAGGCATTACAACGGTATCAATTACATGAATAACGCCATTACTTTGGTATACATCAGCAGTAGTTACAGTCGACTTTCCACCTTTAGAATCTTTAAGTACAACATTTTTTCCTGACATCATTACAGTTAATATTTCTCCATTTACTGTTTTTAATTCAGCTTTTCCGTTACCTTTTTTAATTAATCCTGATAAAGCTTTTGAATCTAATTTACCTGAAACAACATGGTATGTTAAAATACCAGTTAATGTTTTTTTGTTTTCAGGTTTTACTAATGTTTCAACAGTACCTTTTGGCAATTTATCAAAAGCAGCGTTTGTTGGAGCAAATACGGTGAAAGGGCCAGCTCCTTGTAAAGTTTCAACTAAATCAGCGGCTTTAACTGCTGCTACTAAAGTAGTATGATCTTTAGAATTTACAGCATTTTCAATAATGTTTTTAGATGGATACATTGCTGCTCCGCCAACCATTACGGTTTTTTCTTTTGTTTGAGCAAGGCTAGTACTTGATAATAAAGCTGTGAAAGCTAATAGGGCAATTGTTTTAATGGTTTTCATAACGAGTAGTTTAAATTGTTTTTAAAAATTATTATTTAAACTATTAACGTATTATTTGCCCACTTGGTTTTAATGAAATGAAGATTTTTAAAATTTTATTAAAATCAACTGAATTTAACCCCCATTTATTAAAAACGAATTTCGCAGCCAGGCAGTAAAGCTTTCAGTTCTTCAATGTACTCTTTGCTAAAGCCATTTCCCCTAACATCAAGTACAGTAAGGTTTTCGAGCTGACAAATAGTATCTGGCATTTTTTGCAAATGATTATTTTTGACAGATAAAAATCTTAGTTTTTTTGCTTTGTAAATCTCAAATGGTAATTTCTGTAATTGATTCAAATCTAAAATTAAAACTTCAAGGTTTATAAAACGTTCAAAATGTTTTGTGATATAAAATACATTTGTGTTCGTCAGATTTAAAAAATTAAGGTTCGGTATTTTGAAAATCTCTTTTGGAAAACTATCCAAGATACAGTTTTCAATTGTTACATCCTTTAGGTTTTTTAAATATTTTAGAGTGGTAGGGAGTTTCAAAGTATCATTAGTTGATGACATTTTAAAGGTTTTCAATTTGTTGAGATAGGCAATTTCTGCAGGAATGCTATCAATTTTGCTCCCAAAGAATTCGATGTAATTCAGGTTCCCTAATTTCTTTATATCTGGTGGAAAGCTTGTGAATTCATTATTATAGCTCGCCAAATAAAGTAAATTGTACAGGTCGCCAAAACCCGGAGGAAAGGTATTGATCTCGTTACCACTTAATTTTAAGGCCTGGAGATCTTTTAATTTACCCAGTTTAGCATAAAGCTTTGGTTCCAGTTTTTTGTAGCTCAGGTCCATTTTATATACATTTTTTTCTATATCTAAAGCAACTTTTAAATCGGTGAAAACCTGTGATCCAAAAGGGCCATATTTGTCAAACTCATTGGATTGAGAATTACTGATAAAAGGGATAAGAAAAAATATGAAAATAAGTTTGTTCATTTTGTATATAAACGAATATACAAACTTTTTTTATGAACGATAAATGTATCTTTACAAAAAGAAAAAAGCCCCTATATACTATGAGTCACCAGGAAGAATTTATTGTTGGTTTAACTGAATCTCTGAAGAGGAATACTTTTGTAAAATTGTCTTTAGCCAATTACAAAGGATCCACAGATGGCCTTAAAAAGTGCGCTATAAAAAAAGTTCAAATAAAACAGGAGGATAAACTGAGTATAACATACAGATATCAGACCAGGGATATTGTCAAAAATTATTCCTTAGCGGATGGTGTGGATATAATAAATGATTTTATAGTACAGGGTGAATTCAGGCATGCTACTCTTTTTACAATTGAAAATGATGTTGTATATGAATTTGTGAATAAAGATAAATCAAGCTTAAAAATAAGTAAGGCATCTCAAACAGAATTACTTCCACTGGAGCATAATATTCAAAAAAACAGGTTAATTACTTCTGAAGGAAAATCCTATTTGCACCAATTAAAAATTACCGATGATAAGGGAAATGTTATTAATAGTGCGCAGGATAAATTTAAACAGATCAATCATTATGTTGAATTATTGAGTCCTTTGATAAAAAATCTCCCACAAACAAAAGCGGTGAATGTAATTGATATGGGTGCAGGTAAAGGCTACCTGACGTTTGCCTTGTATGACTACCTGGTGAATGTTTTAAAAATAAATGCCAAAGTAACAGGTATAGAATATAGAAAAGATTTAGTGGAACTTTGCAATGAGATAGCACTAAAATCCAGTTTTAAGGATTTATACTTTGAACAAGGGACCATAATTGATTCTGATACATCAAATGCCACTGTTTTGATTGCTCTTCATGCCTGTGATACGGCAACAGATGATGCTATTTTTAAAGGGATAACATCACAATGTGATTTAATTGTTGTAGCACCCTGCTGTCATAAGCAGATAAGAAGAGAAATTGAAAAACATAAAACTAAAAACGATCTGGATTTTTTACTGAAGCATGGGATTTTTTTAGAACGACATGCTGAAATGCTTACAGATGGTATCAGAGCAATGATATTAGAATATTATGGCTATACTACAAGAGTGTTTGAGTTTATTTCTGATGCGCATACCCCAAAAAATGTAATGATTGTGGCGGAGAAAAAAAGTAAAGCTGAATCTCAAAAACAGGAAATCTTAAATAAACTGAAAGAAGCTAAAACTTATTTTGGAATTGGTTCCCACTACCTGGAAAAGTTAACAGGATTGTAGATTTTCTTAACCACATAGAAACATAGGTTAATAGTTTGAGAGGTTTACAGTAGATTAAGCTTTGCTTAAACATAGTACTATGTAAAACAAAGTTTTCTAGTCCATTCTTTTTTTAACTATACATGCTATGTATCTATGTGGTTATTTTCCTGTAACAAGATTATAATCCCATCTTACTTAGTACTTCAATTTTATAGTGCATATCTAAAGAGTAGGTTAGCGTAGCATGTTCTTTTAAAAACTGATATACATTATATGCTTTTTTATAACAATTGATGGCAGCCACTTCATTAGATGCTATTGCATAGTATTCTGCTTTTTCATACAACAAATCAGCCAGCATTTTCAATTGCTCATCATTTAATTTTTTTTCATCTGTTAAAGTTGCAATCAGAGTTTCATCAGGAACAGATTCAACATAATCTATTTCCAGTGCAGTGTATTTCTTTAAAGATTCATGAATTAAATCAGATAGTTCAGAAAACTTACCGTCACGTTTTAGACCCAGTAAAATGGCAATGACTTTACTAAATTCTTCAAACTGTTTTACAAGATAATCACGCTTATGCATTTAGTTGTTCAATAATTGAATGTGTCTGTGGGATTAATGCTGTTAAACCATCATTTATGATGACAAAATTTGCTAACGGAATTTTTTGTTCATCCGGCCATTGTGCCTGCATTCTTTTTTCAACTTCTGCTTTTGATACAGAATTGCGTTTCATAACCCGTTCAATTTTAATTTCTGAAGGTGCTGTAACTAAAATGGTATGATCCAGTTCTTTATAAATGCCTGCTTCAAATAAAAGCGCACTTTCTTTAAAGATTAATGTTCCCTCGGGATATTTATTTTTAAAGCTAATGAAATCATTTTTCACAGCAGGATGAATAATGTTGTTTAATTGATGCAGTAGACTGGTATCTGAAAAAACTTTTTTTGAAATATAATTCCTATTGATCTCTTTTTCATTTAGGTATGATTCAACCCCTAGTAGATGAATAATTGATGTTTTAATAGCAGGATCAAAATATAATCCTTTTGCCCTTTCATCAGAGTTATAAATGGCGCAGCCCATTGTTTCAAATAGTTTGGCAACGATGGACTTACCGCTACCTATACCGCCTGTTAAACCTATTGTCATTTATTTATAAATAAAATATGAAATAGTTTTAGGGTAAATTTTTATAATCTTTACTTCTGATGGCGATCTGATTATTTCTACTGGTATTTCTTTTTGTTTTTCTTTAATAAGATCGTAATTTACCACAGCTTTAAATGAGGTCGTATTAATATTTTCGTAATCTTTCATAGCAACCAGGTATTTTATAGTTACTATACCGGGTTTTAGTTTTACAGTTTCATGGTTCGGTTTATTCATAATAGTTATTGGAACCTGAATGGTTGCTTCCGTTAATTTATCAACGGCAAAACTTACCTGCACTTCTTTTACACTGTAACCAATCGAAGAGAATGGTTTTTTTAACGGTACAGGAGAAGTGAAGTCCTGGTGAATATCTTTTAAATTTAAGAAGTAGGTATATACCGTGTCAATCTTTTTCAAGTCAACACTATCACCTGTTACTGTAACATACGCAGGAACTATAATTGGTTTTGAAATAACAGAGTAACCCGGCAGACAACTCACTTTTAAATTGGCTTTAACGGGTAATAGTTTTGAATTTCCCTTATAGTTTGAAAAAAACAATGTGTCAGGCCTTATCTTAATAATGGCAACATCAAAATTGACAGCATTTTGTATATTAAAATTACCGTTGCTGATGGAATAAGCATTTGATTTGGCATTGGTTTTAAGAGAATTAAAATCAATAACTACTTCTCCTATATTTTTTTTTAGAGAAATAAATAAGAGTTTTAAACCACTGGCTTTGATCTCTACATTTAATGATTCAGGCAATTCTCCAACAATCAATTTATTTGAAGGAAGGTTTAAAAAAGTAACGGGAACGGTAATAGTGTATTTATAATTTAGGTTTAAGGCATGCACCACCCATAAGAGTGATGCAATGCTTAAACAAACTAAAAAAGTGATTACCTTTTTACTGATGAGCAAGCGCCTAATGCGTGTTATGGCATTTGACGATCTCATGGATTAAGAAGTTTGGTTTAAAGTTGATGTAGCATCCTGCGAAACTGCATTTTTTGAGATCTTCATTTTTGATCCGTCTTCTACTGCGATGATCATAGTTCCATCTTCATTCATTTTGCTGATAGTACCATAAATACCACCAATGGTTAAGATTTTATCGTTTACTTTTAATGCTTCAATGTATTTTTTTGTTTCTTTTGCTTTTTTCATCTGAGGGCGTATCATAAAGAAATAAAATACAACTACGATTAAAACTAAAGGTACTATTTGAGTTATTGGATTTCCTCCGGCAGCTCCTCCGCCCATTAAAATTACTAAGTTGTTCATGTTTGTTTTTGTTTATGTGATTTGTTAGTTAATTACGAATTTAGTACGAATATACGAATCGAAATGTGCTATGCCATGCATTCACAGATTCGTATATTCGTATTGATTCGTAATCATAATGTGTTTATTTTATTTTTATATTTTAGTTCCTAGTGCGCTGTTGGTAATTCACTTGGATTTGCGCTGGTTGGCACGATGATATTTGCTTTGATATAAATTATTCGCGTGCTTGGTTCGCAGTTTGTAACTATAGTTACTGATTTTTCTACAATGCCAGACTTCCCTTCACTCGCAAAAACCACATTGATGTTGGCTTCTTCACTTGGTAGGATTGGTTTTTTAGGATAATCAGGAATGGTACAACCGCAACTTCCGCTTGCAGATGAAATAATTAAATTAGCACCACCGGTATTTTTGAATTTAAAATTATAAGTTACTTTTTCACCTTGCGTAATTCGGCCAAAGTCATGCGTATCTTCTTCAAACTTAATTTCAGGAAGATCAGCATTGGAATTTCCATCAGCAGATTTGGTATTCATCACGTCATTTGTTGAAATATCGGTTCTTTGCTCCTTACATGACAATGTAAAAAATAAAAGAATTACAAGTAAAATAGATAGTGGCTTCATATTCATAAATTCAGAGCAAATTTATGATTTTATACCGATTTACAACACATTATATCTCATATAAATTAGTTGAAATTTTAAACCGTTCGCCCTATAATATGGCTTTCAAGAGCTGAATTTTTTCTATTAAACGGTCAGATTCAATAAAATTAAGGGTTTGCTGTCCGTCTGATAATGCTTCTTCAGGTTTTTCATGCACTTCATAAATAACCCCATCCGCTCCGGAAATTAAAGATGCCAGGGCTAGTTTTGGAACATATTCTCTAATGCCAATTCCATGCGAAGGATCTGCAATAACCGGTAGATGAGATTTATCTTTCAGGATTTGAATTGCATTAATATCAAAAGTATTACGGTACATCGTTTCAAATGTTCTGATCCCTCTTTCGCACAAAAGCAATTTTTCATTTCCTTTACTAAAAATGTATTCTGCTGAATTCAGCAATTCTTCAATTGTACCACTTATTCCTCGTTTAATCATCACCGGTTTATCAATTTCTCCCAATGCATCCAGTAAGTTATAATTCTGCGAATTCCTCGCGCCAACCTGGAAAATATCTACATACTCCATCATGTCCTCTATCTGAGAAGCCTGCATTACTTCTGTAATAATTTTTATTTTATGAGGCTTGCATTGCGCATGCATCATTTTTAAACCTTCAATACCCATGCCTCTAAAAGCATATGGAGAGCTACGTGGTTTGTAAACGCCCCCGCGCATTATTTTAATATTATTTTTTAAGAGATGAGTTACTATTTTCGAAACCTGTTCTTCACTTTCAATCGAACATGGACCCGCCATCATAGCTGGTTCTCCATCGCCAATTATTACCGAATCACCTAAATCTATTTTTGTATTTCCCGTCTTCCATTTCCGACTTACCAGTTTGTAATTGTCTGATACACGATGAATGTCTTTAACACCTTTTAAGTGGCCAATGATACGGATGTCGATATCTGTTTTACCGATACAGACTAAATAATTTTCGAACTGTGTATTAACCTGAGTTACTGAATATTTATTGTCTTCAAGTGTTTTACAAATGATTTGTAAATCTGCTGGTTGAATGTTTTTGTGTAATTGAATGATCATGATTAAATAGTTTTAACAGGTTCTTTAATTTTTGAAATAAATTCAGGAATATCTTTTTGTATATCAGTTGAGTTTCCCAGCAACTGTACAAAGGAAGATCCAATAATGGCGCCATTGGCTGCTGCACAGGCTTCTGAAAATTCTTTTTGGCCTTTAATTCCAAAGCCGATGAGGATCTTGTTTTTTAAAGGTAAAGAGGTAATGTGCTTTAATGATTCGTTTAAACTTTGTGTGTTGACTTTAAAATTACCGGTGGTTGAATTTGATGAAACTAAATACAAGAATCCGGAACTTCTTTCGTCAATTGCTTTAATGCGGTTCACTGATGTTTGAGGACTAATAATCAGAGCAACTTTGATATTGTATTTTTCCGATAAATGTTTATGGACGGCATCATACTCGTCTAAAGG
>JANPOX010000051.1:0-6027 GCA_031428235.1 Bacteroidia bacterium
AAGAAGTTTCAACTCCGCTCAGCCTGAGAAAAAAATTGTGATTGGATGGAGCGGAAGTATAAGTACTATCAAACATTTTGAAAGCTCAATTCCCTTTTTAAAAACATTGATAAAGAAATATCCCAGCAAACTTGAAATCCATGTCATAGGCCAAGCATCCTATTCTCATCCTGAAATAGAGATCGTGAGTAAATCCTGGAGTGCGAATACCGAAGTAGAGGATCTGAATCATTTTGATATTGGCATCATGACCTTGCCTGATGATGAATGGGCGCAGGGGAAATGCGGCTTGAAAGGTTTATCTTACATGGCCTGCGGTATTGCTACGGTAATGTCTCCGGTTGGCGTTAACAAAGACATTATACAACATGGTATTAATGGTTTTTTAGCTGCCACTGAGTCCGAATGGATAGATTGTATGTCTCAATTAATTGAAAACAATGATTTACGCCAACAAATAGGCCAGGCCGGAAGAGAAACAGTGGTTAAAAACTACTCTGTGAATGCTCATAAAGATACCTACCTGAAGGTTTTGAATTCTCTGATAAAACAGTAAATTTGGCCATGAATTCCGAGGTCAAAAAAGATAGAACTCCTAATGATGTTTATATAAAACGATATAAAGAGTTTATTCGTTTATTGAGAATTTCTAAAATGCTATCTCAGGCTAAAATTATTTCTCACATTAATCAAAAATAAATCATGGATATTGAAGATGATGAATTGATTAATTTATGGCGCGTTTTTGAAAAAAACAAATTAAAATACATTATGGTTGGAGGTTTTGCGTCAATTTTAAATGGATATAACCGTTTAACATCTGACATAGACATTTGGATTAAAGACACAAAAGAAAACCGTGATGCACTACAAATATCTTTGCAACAAATTGGTTTAGAAACAATTCCTGATTTAAAAAACATTGATTTTGTTCCCGGTTGGTCGACAATTAATTTACCAAGTGGGTTTGAACTGGATGTAATGACTTCCTTAAAAGGTTTTGAGCAACAGAGATTCGATGAAAGTTATAGTGTTTCCAATGAAGCAATTATCGAGAATATTTCGATAAGGTTTTTTCACATTAACCAATTAATTGATTCTAAAAAAGCCGCCAACCGATTAAAGGATCAGTTGGATGTTGAAGAACTTGAAAAAATAAAACGAAAAAATAAAACACAATAATACATAAATTTGTAACCAATTTATTAAATATGAAAAACACAGCACTATCTCAAAAACATATTTCTTTAGGCGCCAAAATGGTTCCGTTTGCCGGATATAACATGCCTGTATCTTACAGTGGATTAAATGATGAACATGCTACCGTTCGAAATGCTGTTGGTGTATTTGACGTCAGTCACATGGGTGAGTTTATTTTAAAAGGAGACAAGGCCCTTGATCTGATCCAGAAAGTAACCAGTAATGACGCTTCTCTACTAACAGATGGAAAAGCACAATATTCCTGCTTGCCAAATAATGATGGAGGAATAGTTGATGATTTGATCGTTTACCGCATTGATGAAAAAACGTATATGTTAGTAGTGAATGCCTCCAACATTGAAAAAGACTGGAACTGGATCAGCAAACACAATAGTGACAATGTTGATATGAAAAACATTTCTGAAGAAACCTCTTTATTAGCAATACAAGGCCCGAAAGCAATGGAAACCCTGCAGAAACTAACCGATGTAAAACTGGCTGACATTCCTTATTATTCTTTTGCGAAAGGAAAATTTAACGGCATTGATAATGTGGTAATTTCGAATACAGGTTATACAGGTGCCGGAGGATTTGAACTTTATTTTAAAAATGAAGATGCCGAAAAAATTTGGGATGCCATTTTTGAGGCAGGAAAAGAATTTGGCATCAAGCCTATTGGATTAGGAGCACGTGATACTTTGCGTTTAGAAATGGGTTTCTGTTTATACGGCAATGACATTGATGATACAACTTCACCAATTGAAGCCGGACTTGGCTGGATTACTAAATTCACAAAAGACTTTACTAACCGCGCTGCCATTGAAAAACAAAAAACAGATGGCGTTACTAAAAAATTAGTAGGCTTTGAAATGATTGACCGGGGCATTCCTCGTCATGATTATGAAATTGCCGATGCGAATGGAACTATCATAGGTAAAGTGACTTCAGGTACACAATCCCCAACTTTAAATAAAGCAATTGGTATGGGTTACTTGAATAAAGAATTTGCAAAAGCTGATACAGAGATTTTTGTATTGATTCGCGACAAAGCCATTAAAGCAAAAGTTTGTAAAATACCTTTTCTGAAAAAATAAATTAAAAGCTGTCACACTGAGCGGAGTCGAAGTGCAACAGTAAAAGTCTTCGACTCCGCTCAGACTGACAAAACAAAAAATAAAATGAATATAGAAGTTTGCTATACTCCCCAAGCCTATAATCTGTTTCACAAACCCGAGGCAATTGTAGTGGTGATTGATGTTTTCAGGGCAACCTCTGCTATAGTAACTGCCTTTTATCACGGTGTGAGTAAAATGATTCCAGTTGCAACTGTTGAAGAAGCATTGGAATTCCAACGTAACGGCTACCTTGCTGCCGCCGAACGTAACGGAGAAATGATTGAAGGGTTTGAATTAGGAAACAGTCCTTTTGGTTACATGAATAACAAAGTAAAAGGTAAAACAATTGCCATTTCAACAACCAATGGAACACAGGCAATAGAGGCTAGTCGTCATGCATCAAAAATATTAGTAGGCAGTTTTTTAAACCTGGATGTTTTATGCGAATACCTTTCGGAGCAAAAGAAAGAAGTAATACTTGTATGCGCAGGCTGGAAAAATAAATTCAATTTAGAAGACACTGTTTTCGCCGGAGCCATTGTACAAAAACTTACAACGGAATCTGGTTTTGATATGACCTGCGATTCTGCTATTGCATCAAATCACTTATATACTATCGCAAAAGACGACCTGTACGCTTTTTTGTCAAACTCTTCGCACCGGAACCGCTTGGCAAGATTAGATCTGGAGCGTGATATCCGTTATTGCCTGACTCCGAATCAATGCCCTGTTATTCCTATAATGGAAGGAAAATATTTAGTGAAGTTGTAAAGTTGTCCCTCAGATCTCACAGATTAACACAGAAAAAATCAGCGGGCAAAAAAAGAAATTAAATAAATGGAAAACATACAGGTAATAGGTAAACGTTCTTCGGTTTTGATCAAAGACAAAGTATTTAGTTTAGTGATATTACCAACCGATAATAAAAAGAAAGTGAACCTACTATTTCTTTGGCTCATGGCCTGGTCGGTGAGTGGTATTATTGTATTGGCAAATTATTTTAAGCTTACCAACGATAATGCTAAACTAATGATCATTGTCTGGCTTGGTTTCTGGGCCTACTTCGAATTTAAGATCATCCGTGTGTATATGTGGAAACGTTTCGGTAAAGAAAAACTCTGGATTAAAAACGGAACTATTCTGTATCAGCAGGATGTAAACGGTCGCGGTAAAATAAAAGAATTTGACATTAACCTGCTCTCGGGCTTTAGTATCATTCCTTTAACTACCGGAAGTATTGCTGACACTTTCAGCCAAACCTTCTGGGTAAAAGGCGGTGAACGCATTGAATTCACCTGCCAGTCAAAGCTGATTAAATTCGGGATGCAGTTAAATGATGATGAAGCAAATAAGATTATTTCTGCGCTGAATAAATTTTTGAAGAGCAGTTTATAAACTATTTGAACTGCAGGTTAGCGTTGATCAAGACTATGATCATCATCATTCTTTAATTCATCGACTGGGTAATCAATTTTCAGCTTCTTAAAAAATTCCTCTTCCTCTACTTCTCTCACACAGCCTGGCTGAAGGTCTCCTAATTCTAAATCCTCAATTGATACGCGAATTAAACGTTTACAGTGATGATAAACGGATGAAACCATTTTACGTATCTGGTGATATTTACCCTCTGTTAAAGTTATGAGCAACCAGGTTTGCGGCAAATCCTCTCTGAACGCATGTCCACGTGGCGGCAAATCTATTGGTTTTTGTACAATTTCCACTTCACAAGGTGTCGTTGTATAATAACCACCCCCTTTCACTCTTATCGAGATACCAGTTTGTAGTTGCCGCAGACGTTCTTCATTCACTACTTTTTCTACCTGCACTAAATAGGTGCGTTTGTGGGGCGTATCACTTTCAAATAGTAATTTAGTAACACGTTTGTTTGTTGTCAGTAATAATAAGCCTTCGGAATTATTATCGAGTCTGCCAATTGCATGGGTTCCTTCAGGAAAATCAAAATCCAAGTCACCTAATAAATTTACTTTATCAGGACTCACGAATTGTGAAACCATCTTATACGGCTTATTGATAATAAAATAACGATCAGGCATTTTGCTCTTTAACAGTTGCTTTATAACCAAATAATTTCAATAGGAGCCAGGTTATTACAAAACCCATTATTCCTAAAACAATAGATAAAATAGTTGCACCTACATAATATACGTATAAGTTTTTAAGAGTTTCAATCGTGAGAATTTTATCAAAATCTAAATTAACTTTTTGTCCCAGTACAAATTCGCCGGTTTTAACGCTGGCATATAGTACAAAAGGGATCATCGGTGGAACAGAGATTTGAGCCGTTAATCCAACAATGATCTTATTTAATTTAAAGAATACAGCAGCGAAAATTGCCAGTGCAAATTGAAAACCCCAAAGAGGAACAATACCAAAAAACAATCCTACGCCTACAGATATTGCTTTTTTTTCGGCACTTTCATGAGCTGCTACTACTTCTTCCTTCCACACCCTTTTAAAGTTCTTCAGGTTTATTTTTCGCACAAGCATTACCGGACGCCAAAACAATGCGGCTAAAATTACTAAATACGTGTTTAAAAAACTGATGCGCGTACTATCACGGCCGGGTATGAAATGCGAAACGCGTTCTTCCGGCGGAGCGTAATAAACGCTTACAGGAACTGAAATTACAGGAATTCCCCTCCAGGCTGCTTTAACAATAACTTCAATTTCCAATTCAAATTTAGTAGTAAACAACCGGATTTTTTTTAAACGCTGAACCGGATACAAACGAAAACCGCTTTGAGTGTCCGGTAAAGTAATTCCTGTTTCTGCCCAAAACCAAAAATTACTGAACTTGTTTCCAAATGTACTTTTGTTCGGTACATTTTCAACTGACATATTCCTGGCTCCAATAATGAGGCTTCCTGGTTCTTTTACTATCTTATCTAAAAATAGTATAAAATCTTTAGGATAATGTTGGCCGTCACTGTCTATACTGATCGCATAGTCAAAGCCTAATTCAGATGCTTTTACAAATCCCATTCTCAGCCCAACTCCTTTTCCTTTATTAACCAAATGTGTGATAACATTAAGCATTGGATATTTTACCAGAATTTCATGAGTGCAATCAGTACAGCCATCATTCACTACAATAATGTCCTCACAATACTCCATCACAGATCGTATGACGCTTTCTATTGTTTTCCCGTTATTGTATGTAGGAATGAGCACACAACATTTTAGTTGTTTGAATTTCTGCTTTACATATGCTTTCTGTTCCTGAGATTCAATCATAACCGGGCGGTAAAAATAATTAAATAAAACGGGTAAAACCCATCTTTAACTTTCTAATTCTTTTAATTAAGTTTGTATGTATGTCATTAAGATTAAAACTATTTAGCGCAGCATTTATTTTATGGATGAATGTGCCTTTCTTCGCGCAGGATAATCAAAACAAGTCAAAGCATTCTAAAGCAGAAAAAAAAGTAAAAAAAGTAAAAGAACTTCCGGAAAACATTGAAACTTTTCCAAAGAATTTTTTAATACGGCCACGTTTCGTATATCCAATTGTTTCTTTAAACGTGAGCAACCGGATGTTTGGCAAAGGCGATAAGTTCTCTTATCGGCCTGCTATGCCAGGTGTAGTGGGCTTGTCTTTGAAGATTAAAAAAGTATATATATCTGCTGCTGTGCAACTTCCGGCAAGTGAAGTGCTCAAAAAAAAATACGGAGAAACTAAATTCAGAAATAT
>JANPOX010000052.1:0-12349 GCA_031428235.1 Bacteroidia bacterium
CATGAAGATGGGGGTAGTTTTTTAAGTATAAGTGTGTCTCCTCCTAATCCTTTCAATGCATTTTTTATCGTACTATGTCTTTCATCAACAGCAACTGTATATTTTTTTATTATTGGATAACTTATATATACTCTTCTTAGCAAAAAAATGGAAGAGACTAAAATACAAATGATACTTATTATAAAAATAAGGTTAGGTGATTTTAGCCTTGACCCAATTAATATAAAAACAGCGAGTATTCCAAAGGAACATATCATACTTAACATTTCAAGTGTACGATCTCTTTGAGAACCCTTAGCAACAAACATGCTTAAACTTTGCATATAAATACAAAAAGCACAAAACAAAACTAGCAGAATTATAGTTTGCAAAACTTGTTTTCTATCTGGAAATAATTTGCGTATACTTTCCTTTAAATAATGCCCAATTAAAAATGCAGGTATCATAAAAAGCATGTGATATGGTAGTTTTAAAATAAGATACTTATAAATGAACCCAAAACACATTTTTAACGGACCAATAGCGTAATCACTTAAGGTTAAAACTTGTTTAAGTTCTTGATTTCTCCTTATATAATTGCCGGGAGCAATAACATATATTATAAGCGCCAATAAAACTAAGAGTGTTAGCAATACAATTTTTTTATGAACTATTTTATTTTTATACCAGTAATATAGCAGAATCAACCCTAATATGAATAACAAAATAACCGAATAGTTAAATCGACTTGCTCCATAAATAAAAAAATAAAAGTAGGCGAGTGTATTTAAAAACTTGTTATTATTATTAATAAGTACTGCTGTAAAAAATAAAAGCAAACATGGCATAAAAAAGTATATACTACCGCAAAGCCAATACCAGGTATCATTTATGGCAAGATCGTTATAGTATAAATCAGAGTAGATTAATATAGATAAAATTAAGCCATAATTTTTTCTATGTACTGCAAAGTATTTTAAAAGTATAGTTCTAATAAAATAAAATACACAGTAAAACGTTATGATTGTACTTACTATGTTATGGAAAAACAAAGAATTTACAAGAAGAGTAAAATTTATTTTAAGTAAACTCACTAACAACGCACCAAATGCTCCTTCCCATTCCATATAAATAAATGAAATGGTTCCAAAAAACCCTTTATCTCTTAAATAGGCAATCAAATTATAATCATCAGATTCTAACCGCCCGTAATAAGAAAATGTGAAATGACACATTAACAATGACGCTAGTAAAACAAGCGAAGCATACAGAACAGTATTTTTATTAATCCTTAACAAATTTATTTTTAAGCTTTTTCAAAAACAATATATATGCTTGTTCCAATGCTTTGTTTATTTCCTTGTAATACTTTATTAATACCTCTGGAATGAGCTTTTTCTATTAATTTAGTTATGAAACCCTTATTTTCTTTATGATTATTTTTTTCGCTAGCTACAATTTTATCCCAGCCTTTCCTAATACCTAATCTAAATGGTATGACACGCAATAAAAACATAGGTAATACATAGAAATCAAAATAATATCCAGTGTCTATTAATTTAAAGTGAACTTCAGAGGCTAACCTTTTCACTTCTTTTTCATTATAACGTCTATAATGGCCAGAAAGAGGGTCAATTTCAGCCCATAACAGCTTCATAGCAGGAACGGTAATATATACTTTAGCTCCAATAGGCAATAGATCATATAATTCATTTAAAAATTGGGTATCATTTTCAATGTGTTCAACCACATCAAATAAACCAACGGCTCCTATATTGTAATCTTGAAAAGGGAAGTTTTGAAATATGCCATTATAAACAAATTCAACTTCTCTTTTTTTAGCGAATAAGCATCCATCATAACCGGGTTCACATAATAAAACCCTACCGCCAATTTTACTTTTTTTGATTTCTTTCGCTTGAAACCCATTTCCACCGCCAATGTCTAAAAAATCGCCTACAAAAGGATATTTTTTAATTAAGGAAAGAATTAGATCATTTCGCTGTTTAAACCAAACACCGTTTTCTTCCAAATCAAATGACAGATCATTTCCATCTTCGGGATATGAAATTTTTGCAGAGGCAGTCTCTGACTGAAAAATTTTGTTTTTATCTAAAATCCATTTCATTTATAAAAAGAGTTTATTAAGTTGTTTATTCGCTTAATATCATCATCTGAGAGCTCATAATAAAATGGCAATCTCAACAAAGTGTCTGCGTAATTATCAGACTGATTTAAATCTCTGCCATCATGTTTGTGCATGTAATAAGGGCTTTTATGCAAGCTTAAATAATGAAAAACAGAATGTACGTTATCTTTTTTTAAATATTCTATTAAACCGGTTCTCTCTTTTAAAGACGAACATTGTATATAAAACATGTGGGCATTGTTACTTGCATAATCAGGCAAATGAGGCATTTTTAATTTACTTTGCAGCTGCAACTCTTTTAGTCCATCATAATATTGATTCCAAATGTGCTTTCTTTTGCTTTGAATATCCTCCAGATTTTCGATTTGTGCATACAAAAAAGCAGCGATGATATCTGAGGGCAAAAAAGAAGAACCAATGTCTACCCAACCATATTTATCAACTTCTCCTCTGAAAAAAGATGAACGGTTGGTTCCTTTTTCACGAATGATCTCAGCTCTTTTAATAAATCTTTCATCATTAATTATAAGCATCCCACCTTCGCCGGAAATTATATTTTTTGTTTCATGAAATGAAAAAGCAGCCATGTGGCCAATTGAACCTAAGGGTTTATCATGATAATAAGAATCTATAGCTTGTGCAGCATCTTCCACAACAAATAAATTATGACTATTTGCCAATTCCATGATCTTATCCATATTGCAAGAAATACCTGCGTAATGCACCGGAACAATTACTTTTGTTTTTGGAGTAATTAAGGCTTCAATTTTATCAACATCCATATTCGGATTATCTAAACAACTATCTACAAAAACAATTTTTGCACCACGTAATACAAAAGCGTTAACGGTAGAAACAAATGTATAAGAAGGAGCGATCACCTCATCTCCTTCTTTGATATCCAATAAAATAGCTGCCATCTCTAAAGCATCTGTACAGGAGGTGGTTAATAATGCTTTTTTGAAACCATATTTTTCCTCAAAAAACTGATGACACTTTTTAGTAAATAGGCCATCACCGGAAATCTTCATGGATGCCACGGCTTCAGCAATATACTGGATTTCCTTACCTGTTAAATACGGTTTATTAAATGTAATATTTACAGCCATTTATGAAATGTTATGAATGAATTTGAAATTTTAAATCCTAATTTACTAAAAGATCTATTAACTGGGTAATTCGTTATTAATACATTGTGCTCAACCCAATCGCAATTATTTTCAGATGCCCAATTAAGGCCAGAAATAGTTATTGCTTTAAAAATATCTTTATTTCTATAAGTTGGGTCTACAGCCCCAATTCCACCGGCAGCATATTTAAAATTATTTACGTAAATTTTATGGGATAGAAAACCAGCTACTTTCCCGTTAACTTCTGCAACAAGTATATTATCAGCTACTTTTTTTTCAAAAGATCTTACAATCCAGTCCCCATAAATTTCTTTACACTTATCAGAATCTAGTTTAGGGTCAGCAGCGTAATGACCATATTTTTGAAATGAATTAATTGCAATGTCATATAAAGCTTTTTTGTCAGACAAATTGGCCTCTCTAATTATTAAATCTTCCGGGAGTTTATATGGAACCGGTTCATTTACTTCATACTTATAGGTTAATTGAATGTCTTTTAGTAAAAAACCATTCTCTTCCAACTCATTAATCAAATCAATATCTAAAGCATTTACTTTTGATAAAATTAATCGATAATCATTTATTTTTAAATTATTTAATAAGTCTTCAATCGGCTCATCTAAAGTATTTATTTTTGCAATTTTAAAACCAAACCTTTCAGTATCTAGTAAGCTATGATATTTTAATATATTCATTTAATTGATTTTTTCTTCAATAATAAATCGCTGCCTGTTTTTTATTTGAATTGATATTTTACCAATATAAATTCCTAATATTCCAATAAATGAAGTTGTTATTCCCAGATTAAACGACGTTAATAAAATAATTGTTGTAAAGCCAGCAACTTTTACGTAACCAAAAATAAAAAGAAATAAATAAACTAATCCTATTGTAAATGATATTGCAGATGTAATAATTCCAAAACCTAAACACAATCTTAATGGTTTATCTGAAAAAGAAACGATCATATTAAAAGCAAGATTTACTAACTTTA
The DNA here is from genome assembly GCA_031428235.1 of Bacteroidia bacterium. Taxonomy (GTDB): domain Bacteria; phylum Bacteroidota; class Bacteroidia; order B-17B0; family Aurantibacillaceae; genus UBA4416. The sequence continues at coordinate 4,253 of JANPOX010000052.1, forward strand.
AAAATGTATAGTTTGATTTTCCTTCCTTACGGGAATCATGTTTAGTATTTAAATAAGTTCTTTTAAATCCAACCCATTGAACTAGTATTGGGAAGACTCTATAATAATCACCCATAGCAATAACTTCCCTTATGACCTTTTGATGATAAATTCCAAAATTAGCCGCGCCAGCATCTTGTTTTGTTTCGGTTAAATAAGAAAACATTTTATAAAACAATTTTGAATTCAATTTTTTCATAAAAGTATCCTGCCTGTCTCTTCTTCTTGCATGAACTATATAGTATCCTTCTTGCGCTTTATTGTAAAGATTAGGTATTTCTTCAGGCACATCTTGTAAATCACAATCTATTACTACAATCCATTTTCCAATACTATTCTCCAAGCCTGCCGCAATTGCAAAATGCTGTCCAAAATTTTTGCTAAGTTTTATCCCTTTTACAAATTCATTTTTCAAACAATTTTGCTGAATTTTTTCCCAACTATTATCAGGACTTCCATCATCCACTAAAATAATTTCGAAATTAGGTGTAATTTTTTTAACTGATTCTGAAACCCTACTGACAAGTTCATCGATCATTGCTTCAGCTTTATATACTGGACTTACAACAGATATTTCGATCTCGTTAATCATAAAATTTCATTTTAATTATTTTTCAAAATTAGTAATGACAAAAAGTAAGTTCGTAAGGTACGCGCGTTTGACTAAGAACAGATAATCATTGATAACCAACAATATAACTTCTCTTCTTAATTAACCGGTATGGCTTCGCCACCTTAGTCACAGGTGACTTAGTGGTTTATTTGTTCTCGCACTTCGACTCCGCTCAGTGTGACAGCTCGAACTGACAAGCCGAGCATTTCGAGAGCCTCAATGTTCGGCTTGTTTATTTACTCCATAGCAAAAGAGGACTTGTTCCTTGTTCTGCAATGTTTTTTAATTTAAAATCTGATTCTTTATAATGAATGTAATTTATTGTTTTATGTATTTTCTTTTCGGCTTTTATTATTAATTCTTTTAAAAACACTTCGTTAATATCTCCAACTAATACCAAATCAATATTTTCAGAATCTTTTCCGTTTGATAAACTCCCCACTAAATACACTTTTTTCAAATCACCCATGTGTTTTAATACATAGTCAATTACATGATCGAGGCCAACCAGTTTAAGCACAATGCTATTTATATCCTTAAATAGTGGATGTTTTGCATTTACCTGGAAAATTTTTTTATTTGCCTGGCTTTGTGATTCAAGGAAACCGGCTTTTTCAAAACGGTTCAGTTCAATGCGGATAGAATTAGTGGATTCCCCGAATTCTTCTTCAAGTCCTCTTAAATAAGCAGTGGTATTACTGTTTAAAAAAAATTTAAGCAGTAACTTAATGCGGGTTTTAGAAGATATAAGAGTCTCGATCATTATTGAGTAACAAATTTACTCAATATTGTAAAAATGTGCAAGGAAAGCAGTGTAAAATTTAAAATACTTTGGGTCTGACTAAAAGCATAAATTATCGAAGTTCGTCATTGCGAGGCACGAAGCAATCTCCTATTTATCAATATTTGAGTTTTATTCGCCACGCCTTAGTGTAATCCCACGCCATGTCGAATTAATCTTATTAGGAACAGATTGCTTCGTACGTTACAATGACGTAGAAATGCGAATCGAGCAATCACATCATTAAAGGTTTTTTTTATACCAATCAATGGTTAATTTCATTCCTTCCTCTAAATTTACTAAGGGGGTATATCCTAATAACTTTTTTACCTTATCAATGTTAGCAAGACTGTTTTTGATATCACCTTTTCGTTCCGTTTTATATTCAGGAGAAACATTGCTATTCAAATTGGTTTTAACCAGACTGAATAACTGGTTCAAGCTGGTGGATGCGCCATAAGCCACATTATATACCTGATTAATAGCCTCATGTTGTTCTGAAGAGAAGGCCAGAATGTTCGCATAAACCACATTATCAATAAATGTAAAATCCCTGCTGGTAGAACCATCTCCAAATATGGATGGAACAGTGCCTTTTAATAAATGAGAAATAAAAATAGGAATAACGGCTGCATATTGTCCGTTAGGATTTTGTTTTGGGCCAAATACATTAAAATATCGAAGACCTATAATTTCCATATCATAGGACCTTGCAAATACATCGGCATATAACTCGTCTGTTTTTTTTGAAACCGCGTAAGGTGATAATAAATTACCTGTAATGTGCTCAAGTTTTTCAGTGCTTTGATCATCACCATAAACCGAAGAGGAAGAAGCGTAAATAACTCTTTTTACATTTTGATTTTTAGCCGCAAATAATATGTTTATAAAACCGGATACATTAGCCTGGTTAGTTGCCATGGGGTCGATTAAGCTTCTGGATACCGATCCTAAGGCGGCATTGTGAAAAACACCGTCTATATCTTTACAAGCATCTAAACAAGTATTATAATCCGTAATATCTCCTAAAATAAATTGAAAAGCCGGGTTGGACTCAAATTCCCTGATGTTGCTCTTTGATCCGGTTGAAAGGTTATCCAATACTCTTACTTTTTGTGCTCCATTCTGTATCAAATAGGAAACAATGTGAGAACCAATAAACCCGGCCCCACCAGTCACTAAAAAGCATTTCTGGTTAACGGATTGAATGGAAGGAATGCCTGATGAATTCATTAATTTTTATTTATTGGATCAATAATTTTAATACTATGTTTTGGTACGTTAACCCTAATGGTTTGATTTAAACTCTCCAACACAAGTTGCAGGTACTCTGTATTTTGAATTTTCATAATGGTTCCCGTTAAACCCTTTAATGGCCCTTGTACTATCTCAACATTATCATTTAGCTTCACCTCTGCCGTTTCCTGCGTAACATCATATCCACTGCCTTCAATAGATTTTAAAATAAGAATTTCCAAATCACGAATCTTAGCCTCTACTCCATTGAATTTAATAAAGGCGAAAACTCCCGGGCAGTTCAAGACCTTCTCCTTATCTTTTAAATCAATTTTAACGAATACATATCCGCTCAGCATGGGGAAGTCAACCCATTTTTTCCGGTCACTCCATTGCTGTAATTTCTTAACCACCGGTGAATAGGATTCTAAACATTTCTCCAGTAATTTCTGAACCACTTTTTTCTCATGTTTCACATTGACATATAAGGCGTACCAGTTTAACATAAGGAATAAAAACTAGTAATTTTTAATATTAGATTGTTGAAAAAAAGCCATGATTGTTGGAAAGTGACCGTTTTGAACTCGATTCCGGGAAGCAATATTTAACCATGCCAGGCATGAGATTGCTTCGTAAAGGAACGCTCGCAATGACGTATAAGAAGATGTTTTCATATTAAACTATGTGGTCCCATTCCAAAAAACTAGGCATTCTTATTATAACCATAGCCGTAACCATAGCCGTAACCATAGCCGTACTTTGAATAATAATAATTACTGCGCTTACGCTTGACTCCATTTAAAACCAAATACACATTTTTAATGGAGTTATCCTTTACTAAACCTTCAAATAAATTTAAAACTTGTTTGGTGGCAACCCTGGTATTTAATACAAATAAATTAATATCCGAATATTGCATCAAATAACTGGCGTCGGCTAAAATACCTGCCGGCGGCGTATCAATTAATACATAATCAAAATTAGCTTTGGCGTAATTCATTAACTCTTTCAATTTTTCTGATAATACCAAATCTGATGGATTTGGAGGAATAGGGCCCGATAAAATCACAAATAAATTTGGAATCACGGTAGGCTTTACAATTTCATCTAATGTGTTTTGACCCACCATAAAGGTACTGATTCCAATATCCGCATTCATTTCCAGGGCTTTTTGTATACGGGGCTTATGCAAATCCAGTTCGAGCATCACTACTTTTTTTCCGCTTTTGGCCAAAATAGCGGCAATGTTAATAGTAGTAAAGGTTTTTCCTTCGCCGGGAGAATTAGAGGTAACTAATATCGTTTTTTTAGCTGAATTTAAAATCACGTATTGCAGGTTAGTCCTTAATGTCCTAAAGGCTTCCGCTATGTAGGAAGAAGGGCTTTCTTCCACCACAAAGCCCAAATTAGACACCCCTTTTTGAAAAGGCAAATCACCAATGATAGGTAAAAATGTCTTTTCTTTTAATTCCTGTAGCGTTTCAATGGTGGTAAAAAACAATACTCTTATAATGATAATTATTAAAGAAATTGCTAAACCCACGGCCATAAATGTAGACATGAGTTTTTTCTTATCAGGGCTCACTACTCCTTTATTCCTGGGGCTATCAATTACCTTTATATCCGGCACAATTGTAGCCTTGGAGATTTTAGCATTGGCACGCTGCTGCAATAAGAAATTATACAATCCTTCATTAACCGCTACTTTTCGCGAAATGTTAAGTATTTCTCTTTGTTTGGGTGGAATGGACTTAATTTGTCCAACATAACTTGAAATTTCCCTATTGATATTTTCGATGATTTTGTAAGTAGCATTTCTGGTATTATTTAAATACACTAAAACATTTTGCTTCAACCTCTTAATATTATCCCTGATCTCAATCACACGGGGATTAATTTCTTTTGCTCCTCCTAATTGGGTATTTAAATCAATCTGGTATCCATATAATTTATCGATTGATGAGGTCAAATATTCATCACCCTCAATGATATAAATACTGGGAGGTAGAAATTCCGGATCTTTGTCTTCAATTATATATTTTTCAAGATCATTGATGGCGTCTATTTTCAAATTTAACGATGATTTATTACCATCGAAAGCTGCGAGTTTTTTAAAAACATCAGCCTTTTCCCAATCCAGGTCCAAAATGTTTTTTGATTGTTTATAATTTTGCATGGTATCCTCAATTTCATTTAATGAGCCACTCACATCTTCCAATTGCTTATTAATGTAACTTATGGTTCTTTCGTTAATGTCAAATCTTGAATTCACTGATTTACTAATATACACCTGGGATAATGTATCTAAAATCAAAATAGCCCGTTGAGGAATAATATCATCCATGGTTAACACCAGTACATTAGTATAATCAGGGTTTTCAACTTTTAAGGCGACTTTGAATTTACGAACCAAATTGTTCAGATCATGGATCACAACTTGATAATCTAATTTAGATAATTGTTCTGTGGAATTTCTTAAAAAACTCTTTTCTCTGTTAATTTGAATATTAAAATCAACATCAATTAAACTTTCATTAAACTTGCCTGTTTTTTTTGTTTCTACACCGTTATTCAGATATTTTATTTCGTATTCATCGTAGTTTACTATTTTAAAATCAAAGGACTTCTCATACAATCCCGGATTTATATTAGTTATTAAAACATTAAATGGCGAGCCGGTAAATTGTTCAGTTGTTCTAACCCTGCCCACTAAAAAATAAGAAACCTGCAGTTGACTTTTCAATTTATCAACGGTTTCTTTCATGATATCAAAAGAGGTTATAATTCGAATTTCATTGGAGTTATCAACATACGACCGAGCATTACTATAAAAACTGTTATCAGAAATTACGGATCCTGTGTAAAAAGCATCATTTGATTTTAACAATTCTACTGAGGCCTGGTAAACATTCTCTATTTTATAAACATAAAAATAGCCTAATAGATAAAAAACAGGCATTATCAATAAAGGAATATACCAATTTTTGACGATAATCCTCCAAATGAGTTTAAAGTCATTAAGCTGTATAGGGGAAGTGTTCTTTTTTTGCTCCACAAATATTTTTTAAAATCATACAAATATAATAATTTGGCATGATTTTTAGCTATGAATTGCTACTTCAATAGTTTTTTATATATTTACAGTCAAAATTATTTCGCATTTAAATGAATACAAGATTTTTACTAATATTTATTTTTATTTTAGGCATTGCTTCATTATGTGTTGCCTTGCCACCACCACCACCACCACCTGGCGGCTCTCCGGGATGTTGGCCACCCCCATGCATACCAATAGATGGAGGAATATCATTATTAATTGCAGCTGGTGCCTTATATGGTGGAAAAAAACTCTATTTTAAACAAAAAGAAAAAAAATCTTTATAAAACCAACCCCCCGCCAGCTGGCGGGGGGTTTTTTACTTATGTTTCAAAAACTTAAACAAAATAAATTCCAATTCTTTATTTTAAGTGCATCGTTGCTTTATGGGACTTGTTATTTTCTTTATGAGTTTATCCTTAAACGCGCTTCAAATGGTGACCAAATTTTTATACGGAAAATCATCAATTTGTGCCAGTCACTTCTTGGGATCATGGGTTATAAAACCTTTGCCAGTAAAGAGGTGAATGATGTACAGGTTTTTGGAATTGACGGATCAAATGGTGTTTGGATAGGCGGCCCATGTAACGGAGTTACTCTAATGTTTTTATTTGCTGTTTTTATCATTGCATACCCTGGAAGTTTTAAAAACAAATTATGGTATTTACCGACAGGGATTGTAGCCGTTTTTTCCATCAATATTATAAGAATTATTGCCTTAGCGCTAATCGCTTATTATCATCCAGAATACCTCGATTTTAATCACACGTATACATTTACTTTTATTGCCTATAGTGCTGTATTTGGGCTTTGGATGCTTTGGGTCAATAAATTTTCAGTAACAAGAAATAGTGAAAACTAGTTTAAAATACCTTTTATTTATTGCTGCATTTGCTGCTCTGGGATTCAGCAGGGAATTCCTCTTTGTTAATATAAATAACCAGCTTTATAGTCTATATTACCATCAATCAACCTTTGTTTTCCCGACGAGTTTATCTTTTTTAAAAGATATGGATTATACTACTTTATACTTTTTAAAGTTTCCTTTTACTGTACTCTATTTTTTAGCCTATTTTTTTACCAGTTATTTTGCAGTACGGCAAATTGGCCTTCATAAAAAAAAAGCTCTATGGGTAATCTATTTATATGCATTATTGTTAGTTTTGTCTGGTATTTCAATGGCATATAATTACATAATTAATAATCAACTTAATGGTGATGAATATACCTTTAGCCGTTGGCTGATGGGTATTGCTCAATCACCATTAGTCGCGTTCTTTATCATTGCATCAGGTAAGCTTTACAATAAATTTCAAACAGAAAATAAATAAACTATTATGAAATACCCATCATGCCTGTAAGGTAAACACTAAAGGAAGATGATGGGTATACCATATGACAATTAAAAAACAATAATATCTACATATGAAAAAAGACACTGCCATTTTTAAATTAATAAAAGAAGAAAAAGACCGTCAAACACGCGGTATTGAACTTATTGCCAGCGAAAATTATGTTAGCGATCAGGTAATGAAAGCCATGGGCAGTGTGTTAACCAATAAATATGCAGAAGGGCTTCCAAACAAACGTTACTACGGTGGTTGCGAAGTAGTTGATAAAGTTGAACAACTTGCTATTGATAGGGCTAAAGAACTGTTTGGTGCAGTTTGGGTAAACGTACAGCCGCACTCAGGTGCACAGGCAAATGCTGCAGTTATGCTTGCCTGTCTAAAGCCGGGTGATACTATTTTAGGTTTCGATCTTTCACATGGTGGACATTTAACACATGGATCACCGGTTAATTTTTCAGGTAAATTATACCGTGCTACTTTTTATGGTGTTGATGAAAAAACAGGTCTCGTAAATTACGATAAAGTTGAAGCAACGGCTAAAAAAGAAAAACCAAAAATGATCATTTGTGGTGCTTCAGCCTATTCTCGTGATTGGGATTATGTGCGTTTAAGAAAGATTGCAGACAGCGTTGGCGCTTTATTAATGGCAGATATTTCTCATCCATCCGGGTTAATTGCTAAAGGTATTTTAAATGATCCTTTACCTCATTGTCATATTGTAACCACTACTACTCACAAGACCTTACGCGGACCAAGAGGCGGAATGATTATGATGGGAAAAGATTTTGAAAATCCAATGGGTGAAAAAACACTTAAAGGAGAATTAAAAATGATGAGCGCCTGTTTAGATATGGGAGTTTTCCCTGGAACACAAGGCGGACCATTAGAACATGTGATAGCTGCAAAAGCTATAGCTTACGGCGAATGCTTAACAGATGAATACATGTTGTATTGCGTTCAGTTGATTAAAAATGCACAA
>JANPOX010000053.1:0-5333 GCA_031428235.1 Bacteroidia bacterium
CAACTTCTGCTAATTATAGTATTTCTTCTGTATCTTCTTCACAGGCTGGCATGTACCAGTTAATTATTTCCGAGAACGGCAATATCAATTTGCCTTCCTGCCGCATTGCTGCAGGGCCTTTGTCTTTTATTGTAAACTGCAACAACGGGCCAATAGCTTCCTTTACCGCTCCCGATACGGTATGTGTTAATCAACTTTTTTCAATAATAAATACAAGTACTTTAGCAAGTTCCAATTACTGGTCTTTTTGCCAGGGAAATACAAACTTAACTCCAATTGCTACAAATCTGGGTAATATTGGATCTTTTAATGGCCCAGTGTTTAGTACAATTGCAAAGGATGGACCCGACTATTATGTATTTATTACAAATAATACTTCATCAACTTTATCGAAATTGTATTATGGAAATAGTTTATTGAACACTCCCGTTGCAACTAATCTTGGAAATGTAAGCAGCGTTTTTCCTAGTAGTTTAGAGGATCTACACCTGGAATATGATGGAATAAACTGGTATGGGATAGCTGTAGGTGGTTTTGGAGGTACAGAAGCAATTGTAAGGCTAAATTTTGGCACTTCTCTTGCTAATACACCTACAGCTGTCTCTATGGGAAATATAGGAGGGATGAATTATCCTCAACGTTTGAAGATTTTTAAAAGCGGAGGTAATTATTATGGTTTTACTACTAACCGTAATAACAATACTATAACAAGATTTGATTTTGGTGCCAGTTTAGCCAATACACCTGTTGGTTTAAATTTAGGTAATATAGGTAGTTTAAATACGCCTGATGCTATAGCTTTAATAAACGTTAGTAATACATGGTACGGTTATGTGATTAATGAAGGAAGTAATACAATCACACGGTTGGATTTCGGAAACAGTTTATTAAATACCCCAACAGGTTCCAATTTGGGAAACACGGGTGTTTTGAATGGCCCTCGTGGCTTGGATATGTGGACAGAATGTAACGAGGTAAGAGGTTTAATTACAAACAGATTTTCAAATGATTTGTTAAATATGAATTTGCCAACAGGCCCTACAGGTGCTGTAATTACTACATCTTTTGGTAATTTAGCTGGTTTTTCATTTCCACATTCTATCACAAGATTCAGATCAGGAGATACGTTATTTGCTTTTATTACAAATGTTAGTAACAATACATTATCGAGGATCTATTACCCTGGTTGTACAAATGCCTCTGTGCCGTCATCAACATTAACAAATCCTCCATCAATATCATATAATGCTTCTGGTACCTATTATATTAACCTGGTGATAGACGAAGGATTGATTACTCAAACTAATTATTGTAAACAGATTATCGTTATTGGTAGTCCAACAGTAACAGTTTCTAATGCCAGTCTTTGTGAAGGATCATCAGCTACCTTAACAGCAGGAGGTGCGAATGCGTATTCGTGGACAGGCTCTCCTTTATCGGCTGTTACAGGAAGCATAGTTACATGCAGTCCTATGACTAATACAACTTATACTGTTACCGGATCAATATCTTCATGTACAAGCTCTGCCGTATGCTCTGTAACAGTTATACCTAATCCGGTTATTACAATTACTCCAACTTTGTCTTTGGTTTGCCTTGGCCAAACAGCAACATTATCTGCCAATGGAGCAAACACATATATATGGAGTCCTGCTATAACTTTAAGTACTGGTAATGGAAGTGTTGTGGTGGCAAATCCAACTTCGACGACTATTTATACCGTTATAGGAACTTTAAACACCTGTTCCAATAGTGCGATTGCAACTGTAAGCGTTTTGGCTGTCCCTTCTATAACGCTCAGTTCCAATACAACTATTTGTCTGGGAACAAATTCTTCGGCAACTTTAACAGTTAGTGGTGCGACCTCCTATGCATGGGCAAATTCATCTTCTCTGTCTTCCTCAACGGGAAGTATGGTAATTGCTTCTCCAAATGTAACTACAGATTATACGGTAACAGGAATCGCAAACACATGCTCAAATACAGCTATGGTTACTGTTAGTGTTAATCCTTCACCAACAATTACAGCTACTTCTGTTAATAATACATCGTGCGGAATAAGTAATGGTTCTGCAACGATCACGTCTTCATCTGTTAATACTTTTTCATGGAGTTCAGGAGTTGCTTCCTCTACTAATACAGCTAATACTTTAGCTCCTGGTAATTATACTGTTATAGCATCTAATGGTGCCTGTATGACATCGACTGTCGTTGCTATTTTGAGTTCGATTCCTTTGTCCATAACATCCAGCACCATTATACCATCTAATTGTTCTGGTAATACAGGAAGTATTCAAGTGAATGATAATTTGTCAGCAAGTAGCTATTCATGGAATCCAAATGTTACAACAACTAATTCAGCAAGTAATTTAACACCCGGGAATTATTCTTTAGCAATCACAAATGGAGCATGTAACACATCCACTGTATTTACAGTAGGCTCTGTTGGCGGACCCACTGGAATAAACCTGATTATAAAAAATGTGTTGTGCCAGAGCGATAGTGGAAGGGTGCAGATTAATAGTGTCATTAACGGTGCTTCTCCTTATCAATATAACTTTAATAATTCCGGCTTTTCTTCATTAACAACCTTCAGCAATTTAGCTTCGGGAGGCTATACACTAACTGTAAAAGATGCGGGCGGATGTTCATATACACAAACGCTTTTTGTTGGCCGAACAATAAACTATTCTACGATTGACCTGATAACAAATACACCAAATTGTGAGAGTGATGATGGAGAGTTTATTCTCAATAGCATTAAAGGAGGAACAGCACCTTATTTGACCAGCTTTAATAATACCCCATACACTTCTGATATGAGTTTTGAAATGCTGAGTTCAGGAAATTATACACTTAATATAATTGATTCCAATAACTGTGAAACGGGTTTTATTTTAGTTATGCCCGAGAACAATAAAGATTTTACACTATACATTCCTAATGCATTTACTCCAAATGATGATATTGTTAATGATAAATGGTATGTCCAGGGAACATGCTTAGGGGATTTTAGCTGTCAAATTTATAATCGTTGGGGCGAAAAGATTATTGAACTCAATGATATAAAAGATGGTTGGAATGGAACTTTTCGCGGTTCACCTGTTCCGGATGGTGTGTATGCATACCTTATAGAAGTTCAGACGAAGAACGGAATCGTTAATAAAGCAGGGCATATTACCTTGTTAAGGTAATCTTACAAAAAACTCTCAACCGCCATTTCATAACCTTTTAAACCAAAGCCACTTATACTACCCTTGCAGTGTTTTCCTAAATAGGAAACATGTCTAAAATCTTCCCGTGCAAAAATATTACTGATGTGAACTTCGATCACCGGAGTTTTTATACCCGCGATGGCATCGGCTATTGCAATCGAAGTATGGGTATATGCGCCTGCATTCAAAATGATGCCATTGTAATCAAAACCAATTTCATGTAGCTTATTGATTAATTCCCCTTCAACGTTGCTTTGAAAATAAAGAAATTCAATATCCGGATATTTTGATTGGATGATTTTATAATAATCTTCAAAAGATTGTGTGCCGTATATTTCCACTTCTCTTTTTCCTAAAAGATTCAAATTTGGGCCGTTGATTATCGCTATCTTTAACACGTGATTTCTATTTAATATTATTATCAAAATTACTCAATACTCTGCAACTTTGGAAGACAAATATTCAGGATTTTAAATACTACCTACAGGTAGAAAAATCCCTTTCCGAAAATTCTGTTGTTTCTTATGAAAGTGATCTTCAAAAATTAAAAGTTTTTATTGAAACTCATCACCCTTCAAAAAAACCGGTAGATATTACCCTAACAGATCTTCAGGGATTTTTAAAATACATTGCCGAATTTAACTTCACAGAAACTACTCAATCGCGCATCATTTCAGGGATTAAGCATTTTTTTAAATTTTTGATCCTTGAAAATTATATCAGCGTAAATCCAGCTGAACTATTGGAAACGCCAAGAATAAGGCGCAAACTTCCTGTATTTCTAAGTGTGGAAGAAATTGATCTGATGTTGTCATTCATAGACAGAAGCACCCCGGAAGGCGAACGAAACCTCGCCATGCTTGAAACTATGTATAGCTGTGGCTTAAGAGTTTCTGAATTAATTTTTTTAAAATTAAGCGATCTTCATGAAAAAGACGGGTTCATTAGTGTAATAGGCAAAGGCGATAAACAGCGTTTGGTGCACATCGGAAAATCAGCCTTAAAATTAATTAGTAATTACACTACACATCATAGAAATCATATAGCTATTAAAAAGAATAGCGAGGATATGATCTTTTTAAGTAAAAGAGGAACTCCAATCACTAGACAAATGGTGTTTTATGTTATTAAAGACCTGGCAGAAAAAGCTGGGATTAAAAAGAAATTGAGTCCGCATACATTCCGGCATTCATTTGCAACCCATTTAGTGGAAGGCGGCGCAGATCTACGTGCTGTGCAGGAAATGCTCGGACACGAAAGCATTACTACCACAGAGATTTATACGCATTTGGATCAGTATTTTTTAAGGGAAAATATTCTCAGTTATCATCCAAGGAATAAATCATAATTACATTAATTTTTCAAATGAGGAAATAATTTGCTTACGTTGCTCCAAAAGGTCTTTGTATTTTTTCTCATTTGATGATTTCAATTTTAAGACTCTTAACATCCCAAATGTTTTTTTTCGGAAAGGGGATAGCCATAAACAAAATAAGCTGCTTAAAACTGAAATAAATAAAACTAATAATCCCCACCATGCATTTGGTGCAAGTGCCTTTGCAATAAAAAATTGAAGGTTATAATACAATAGAAACAATACAGCACCAATACCCATATTAAAAGAGGCTTTAAATTCAACGACACGCACTATTTTTTTAGTAATCAAATAAGTTAAACGATAGGGCAACCAGCTTGCTAAAAGTCCTCTCACATAGATTGGAAACGTAAGAACGATCAATAGTAATCTTAATAAAAAATTTACATAATTAATAGAACCTTGTTTAGCAGGGTTTAATAGCCAGTCTTTAAGATTGTGTTTTTTAAGTTCAGTAAAATAATGTGAGGTTTTTTCAGCAAGTGCAATTACTTTTTCAGGATGTGATTCTTCTGCTTTATTAATAACATCAGTTACTTTCGTTGAAAATAAAAAAACGTGTTATGTTTTCTAAATCAGAGCGAGTTCTTTTGTAAATGCAGACTCAAAGCTCTTTAAAAAAGGAGAAAACATGAACCTTAATTCACTATCTAATAATCAATTATTCACTTGTTTTGAGAATGCTGTGCGCACCGAGCGAAAAATCACAGCGCATGTGTTGGAATGTATTGCTGAGGTTGATC
>JANPOX010000054.1:0-5283 GCA_031428235.1 Bacteroidia bacterium
TTCGGTAAAAGGTGGTCATTTCGGCGCTTCCTTAGGTGTAGTGGAATTAACCACAGCCTTGCATTATGTATTTAATACGCCTTACGATCAATTAGTCTGGGATGTAGGTCACCAGGCATACGGACATAAAATCATAACCGGACGCAGAGATATTTTTCATACCAACCGAATTTACAAAGGCATCAGTGGTTTTCCAAAACGTTCAGAAAGTGAGTATGATACCTTCGGTGTTGGGCACTCCTCTACTTCCATTGGTGGTGCGTTAGGAATGGCGGTTGCCAGTCAGTACAAGGGATTAAAAGATAAACAACATATTGCAGTAATAGGTGACGGTTCAATGACTGCGGGCCAGGCTTTTGAAGCATTAAATCATGCGGGTATTTCCAATAGTAATTTACTAGTAGTGTTGAATGACAACTGCATGAGCATTGATCCGAATGTTGGGGCGTTGAGAGATTATCTGACAGACATTACCACATCACACACTTACAATAAAACAAAAGATAAAGTCTGGGAGTTATTAGGTAAGATCAGCAAATTTGGTCCCAATGCACAGGAAATTGCCAGTAAATTAGAGAATGCAGTTAAGACTTCCTTATTAAAACAAAGTAATTTATTTGAGTCGCTTAAGTTCAGGTATTTTGGTCCGGTGGACGGACATGATGTCGTTCGTTTAGCGAAAATCATGGCTGATTTGAAAGATATTCCCGGTCCGAAAATATTACATGTTTTAACTAAAAAAGGTAAAGGATATAAATTCTCAGAAGAAGGAAATGAAACAGTTTGGCACTCGCCGGGATTGTTTAATAAAGAAACCGGAGAAATTATAAAGGTTATTCCAAAGGAACCTCAGCCTCCAAAATACCAGGATGTATTTGGACACACCATTGTAGAATTAGCTGAACAAAATGATAAGATCATGGGCATTACACCGGCTATGCCAAGTGGATGTTCCTTAAATATTATGATGAAAGCTATGCCCGACAGAGCATTTGATGTGGGTATTGCCGAACAGCATGCAGTTACTTTTAGTGCCGGGCTTGCAACACAAGGCATGATTCCGTTTTGTAACATTTACTCTTCGTTTATGCAACGCGCCTACGATCAGGTGGTGCATGATGTAGCTTTACAAAATTTAAAAGTGGTGTTTTGTTTAGACCGTGGCGGAATTGCCGGAGCGGATGGGCCAACGCATCACGGCGCTTTTGACATTGCATACTTCCGCTGTATTCCAAATATGATTGTGAGTGCACCCATGAATGAAGAAGAATTACGCAACCTCATGTATACCTCTCAACTGGATGAAGTAACGGGTCCATTCAGCATACGTTACCCACGGGGAAATGGTGTAATGGTTGACTGGAAAACACCTTTCAAAAAAATTGAGATTGGAAAAGGACGTAAATTAAATGATGGAAAAGCAGTCGCTATTTTATCTCTGGGTCATCCCGGAAATTTTGCCGTGAAAGCGATTGAAAAATTAAAAGCGGAGGGTATTACCCCGGCACATTATGATTTACGTTTTGCCAAGCCACTTGATGAAACACTCTTGCATGAAGTATTTAGCCGTTATAAAAAAATAATCACGATTGAAGACGGAACCATTGTTGGCGGTGTTGGCAGTGCCATTCTGGAATTTATGTCTGATAATGGTTACAACGCACAAGTAAAGCGTTTAGGGATTCCTGACAGATTCATTGAACATGGTGAACCAAATGAATTATACCTCGAGTGTGGTTTTTCTGCAGAACAAATTCATAACGAAGTACTGGAAATTTTAAAGGAGAAGAAGGAAAGTAAGGTTGGTTAATTATTTCCTTGAGATTTTGTTTATCGTTTAAATTCAAACACTTATTTAATTGTTGTGGAGGCGGTTATTTGTTAGTTATAACTAATGCACCAGGCACCATTCCAAGACAAATTCACTATCTACAATAAGGTTTCGCTTAGGCTAATTAATTACAGATTCATCTACAGATATTACATTTTTCATAATTTTTTAGTAAATTTAATTAAAACCACTGCCATGACAGCGACCGCAATTAAAAAACAAGTTGATAATTACCTTCCGCTTCTCTCTGCCAAACAGCAGTCTTTGATTCTTGATATGATTAAGACATTTTTGAACGTAGATAAAGACACAAAGCGAATCACTCGCAAACTATATAACAAAGAAATAAACGAAGCGGTGACTCGAATTGAAAAAGGTAATTCTGTTTCTCACAAAGAGGCGCTTAAGGAATTATCTCGATGGTAAAACCACTTTCTTTCAAAATCGTCTGGGACAGAAAAGCTCTTGATCATTTTAAAGACATATTGACCTTTTTAGAAAAGCAAAGTACGCAAGCTCCAAAAATCGTCAAAAGTGCTATTATAACTCACCTTGATCTAATTAAAACAAATCCACTTCTTTGCGAATTTGATAAATTGAAAGATTCCTCAAATAAAGATTTCAGAGCATTCATCGTTTATAGCTATCGGGTCACTTACCAAATTAAATCCGACTTGAAAGAAATCAGAATTTTAAGAATAAGACACACAAGTAGAGAGCCGCTTGGTTATTAAACAGCGGACGCCGACAAATAAACTGGGTTTGGCGCACAAGTTATAACAGTACTTTCACTTAATGCTAGCGGATTAATTCCAAAGACGGACAGTCTATCAAAACATTTACAATAAAAGCTTTGCCACCTGGCTGAAAAGGCAATTTTTTTGCAACACAATTGCTATAAAAACATTCTATCTTTGTCCATGAGTATTCAGTTTAAAAGGTCTTGAGACGCACCACTGTTAGCTCCAAAACGTTAAACGGCATTTTCAAATGAAATTCAAAATTTTATTGATATTTATGGTTTTTGCCTTGAAAACAATAGGACAAGAATTACCCTATATTGCTACAAACGGCACTTTTGATAAAAAAACTATATTAAAAGAGATCAAAAAAGAAATTAAAAAATCCAAAAGAAAGAATTACCAGGCATCCTATACGGAAAGCACTAATGGTGATACGGTTGTGTTTTTTAAGAAAGAACTGGCTGAAGGTTTAAAAGTAACATATGTTTTCAATATCCCTTCTCTTGAACGATCTAAAGCTAAGCATTGCGGCATTCAGGAATATTATTTTGATTGCTCTCCGTGTGCAACTAAATATTTGTCTGAAATAATTGCAAATTGTGGTTTCAGGAAACTTTCAGAAAAAAAATATTTATCAAATTATTTTAATCAAACTGAACTCGAGGTAATAAAAAATAGTGAATCAAAAGAATGTATAGTTTTGATATGTCGCTATGTTGACAAAAAGAAAGATGAATACGAGGCTTTGTATAATTCATTAAAAGAAGAAAAAAGCACCGAATAGCATCATGCCAAGGGCGTGACAAACAATCAAAGGCTTTTACAGTAAATGGATATGGAGCTCAAATTTACATTAAAAGGATATTGAAAAGCCTGCACCAAACTGTTTAAACCGGATTTGAACCGCCTCTCTATTTAACAGAAATTTTATTTTTATCCTCCTTTGTTTTCGTTAAATTTGGTGTAAATACCTCTAATTGCCAGCAGAACAAAACATACTCATTCATAAACTAGACGAGTTCATTCGCAAGTATTATAAAAATCAACTTGTAAAAGGATTGTTATATACCAGCGGTTTACTGGTAGCTGCTTTTTTGTTTTTAGTAGTTGCTGAATATTTTGCGGAATTTGGAATAACTACACGTACTATTTTATTCTATTTATTTTTAATAGTGAGTGGTTTTGTCATGACCCGCTTCATTGTAATTCCTCTTTTAAAATTAAATAAGTTAGGTACCATTATTTCTTACGATGAAGCTGCGAAGATTGTAGGAACCCATTTCAGCAACATTAATGATAAGCTTTTAAACACCTTACAACTGCAGCGCCATTCTGGCTCTATATTATCTCCCGAACTTTTAACGGCCAGCATCAATCAAAAAATGAACGAATTGAAGCCTGTTCCATTTACATCGGCTATCAATTTAAACGAGAACAGGCATTATTTAAAATTTGCTTTGCCTCCCATCATTTTACTGCTTTTAATATTTATCATTAAGCCTAACATTATTACGGATGGAACGGAACGCATTGTTTTTCACCAAACCTATTTTGAAAAAAAGTCCCCTTTTCAGTTTGCAATTAATAATCAATCCCTGGAGGCCATCCAGCAACAGGATTATGTGTTGGAATTAAAACTGAATGGTAATGAAATTCCGAATGAAGTATTTATTACGGTAGATGGCGTTGATCATAAAATGGAAAAAGTGGATAATGTGAGTTTCACTTATACTTTTAAAAATGTTCAGAAGAGCCAAGACTTTATTTTTAATGCAGCAGGTTTTAATTCCAAATCATACGAGTTAAGCGTACTGCCCAAACCGATGTTGATGAAATTTGACATCCAATTAACTTATCCTTCTTATCTCAATAAGAAAAACGAAACCATTTCCAATGTAGGTGATATGCAATTACCACAAGGGACAAAAATGCAATGGGTGTTTCATACCAAGAACACCGACAATATTTTTTTAAACTTTGCGGATACCACCATAGACATTTCACGCTCCTCTGAGAATGAATTTTCCTATGCCCGGCGAATGATGCAAAGCACCATTTATTCGATTAAAACGATGAATGGGTTTTTAAAACAAAATCCAGATTCGGTTAATTATATGCTGAATGTTATTCCCGATCAATCACCGATCATTGATGTCAGCGAAAAAACTGATTCCTTAAATCCTAAGAACCTTTATTTTTCAGGAACCATTAAAGATGATTATGGTTTTTCTCGTTTGACATTTAAGTACACCCATTACACATTGGATTCAACAGGTAAAGCCGAAATTAAATCAGGTGAACAAGTGATGGGCTTGAACAAACAACAAATTACGCAACCTTATTATTATTTTTTAGATGCGTCACGCTTTGATGTTTTGCCTGGCGATAAAATAGAATATTATTTTGAAGTGTGGGACAATGATGGTGTTTCCGGAGCAAAATCTGCAAAGACACAAACGATGTTATTTAAAGCGCCAACGATTGATGAAATGAACGTGGCCACAGATAAAAATAATTCGGAGATCAAAAAAGACCTGGATGATGGCATCAAAAAAGCCAAAGATCTGCAAAAAGACATTAATGACCTTGGCAAAAAGCTGACCGAGAAAAAACAAATGGGTTTTGAGTATAAGAAAAAATTAGAAGACATTCTGAAAAAACAAATTGAACTAAAAAATAAAATAGAAGAAGCCAAGCAGGAAAATCAAC
>JANPOX010000055.1:0-2034 GCA_031428235.1 Bacteroidia bacterium
AGAAAATGTTTAACCAAGAAAAAAATGTTGTACTAGCGACCTACCTGCCTCACTTTATTTTATTAGGCATTGCCTGTAGCTTTTATACAAAAATTATAGATCCTAACTTATCTGCTAAGAAAAAGATGCAATGGTTAGAAAAAGAAAATGTAACAGCATTTTTTGGAGCGCCACACGATTTTTTACCAATGATTGACTTTTGCAATAAAAACAAAATAAAATTTCCAAAATGCCTCACACATTTAATTATTGGGTCTGCACCTGTTCATAAAAAGTTTTTAATTGCGCTTACAAGCGTTTTGCACAATCATACAAAAATAACTTGCACTTACGGTATGACTGAACATTTAATGACCGCATTAGTTGATGGAAGGGAAAAAATATTAAATGATGGACCAGGAGATCTATTAGGTAAAATAGTCGATGGGGTAAATATTGAAATTAGTGATGAGTCTGAAATATTTGTTAACTCTACTCAACTTTTTAAAAGATACTTTCATCAGCAAGAAGGAAACCATTCACATGCCTCCGGAGATTTAGGCTTTTTAGATACTGATAAAAACTTAGTTTTAAAAGGAAGGAAAAAGGATATGATAATCAGAAGAAATTTCAATATTTATCCCCCACTATATGAAGATACAATCAGGAAAATACCTGGTATTAAGGAAGCTGTTATGGTTGGCATTTATGATGAAAATAAATTTGACGAATTAGTCTATCTGGTTATAGAAGCAGGAAAAATATCAGAATCAGAAATACGCCAAAAATTACAGAATAGCATCTTCAGTATTGATAAAGATGCTTTACCAGATAAAATTATTAAAATGGAATTACCAAGGTGTGGTCGCCATAATAAAATAGATAAAATACAAATTGTAGAAATAATAAAAAGTACCATGCTGTGAAAATATTTATAACCGGCATAACTGGTTTTGTTGGAAGCACGATGGCCAACAGATTTATAAACGAAGGTCATCAAGTAGTAGGATTAGGAAGGAAAAAACAACTACCTGCTCATGTTGATAAGAGGTGTATTTATGTTAGAGAAGATATTACTAAAGCAATAACAACTATTAACGCTGATGTGGTTATTCATGCGGCTGCACAGGTTAGTGACAAAGTAAATTACCAAAATCATTTTCTCAATAATGTTGTTGGTACGACAAATGTTTTAAATGCATGTACTAGAAAAAACACTTTATTTATTATGATATCAACTTCATCAGTTTATTCGTTTACAAAGAATACTCCATATACAGAAACACAGGCAGGTGAAGACTTTGATACACTCTCCGATTATGGCAAAACAAAATACTTAGCAGAACAAAAAGTTATGCAAGCTCAACATATAAATAGAAAAATAATTCTCAGGCCCCGAGCAATTTATGGAAAGGGCGATACTGTTTTGCTACCAAGACTTTTACAGCTAGTAAAGGGAAATTTAATTATACTTCCACAAGATATATCTTCCAAAATATCTTTAACAAATATTGATAATTTAATTGATGCTGTTCATTTATGCTTTAAAGAGACTAGCCATAAAAATTCAATTTATAACGTATCAGATGATGCCATATACTCATTAAAGGAAACAATACCTGCACTAATTGGCTGTGCTATAACAAAAAAACTAAAGCCATTTTTTATATCAAAGATGTTATGGATTTTTATAGTAAAGATCAATACAAGAATAAACTTTATCCCCAGTCTCACTTCTTTTGGCTCTAAACAACTTACCCAAATTGCCTTGCTGGATATAAGTCATATAAAAAATGAATTATTGTATAATCCCAACTATAATTTTTTAAACTCCCTGTCTGAGATTCGAAATTTGTATAAAAAGTCAATATAAATTTCTAATAAATTTATCTCCCCGTAATGGACTTTACAAACCGCTCCACAGCATAAGTACAAACCTGTCCCGCCGGACCTTTCAAACTATAATCGCAGCCATGGGTTGCAAATGGAAGTTGTAAAAAATAATTAGGCACTTTTAGAGTATTCAATTTTTTCTGCAAATGCAGCCCATGGTTG
>JANPOX010000056.1:0-7186 GCA_031428235.1 Bacteroidia bacterium
GCAATAGCTTTGTATAATAAAGGTTGAGTAAAACGAGGTTCATCACCTTCGTTGTGACCATATTTTCTATAACATAATACATCAATAAAAACATCACGATGAAAAGTCTGGCGAAACTCCATTGCTAATTTTGAGATGAAACATAACGCTTCTACATCATCACCATTCACGTGAAACACAGGGCTTAATACCACTTTAGCCACATCGGTACAATACGTAGAAGAACGACCATCTAAAAAGTTTGTTGTAAAACCAACCTGATTATTGATAACGTAATGAACAGTTCCACCTGTTTTAAAGCCATCCAACTGACTCATTTGCACTAGTTCGTAAACAAGTCCCTGGCCTGCAATAGCTGCATCACCGTGCAAACTAATGGCGCAGGCTTTTGAATTATCTCCACCATGACGGCTGTCAATTTTTGAACGAATAATTCCCTGTACTACCGAAGCTGAGGTTTCTAAATGAGAAGGATTAGGTGTTAAACTAATATGAACATTTTTACCATCATCACTTAATTGATCGGAAGAATAACCCATATGATATTTTACATCACCATCAAACAAAGAATCTTCACTTGGCCTTCCTTCAAATTCAGTAAACACATCTTTATATGTTTTATTCATGATGTTTGTTAAAACATTTAAACGACCACGATGTGCCATACCAATCACATAATCCTGAACACCTAAATTGGCGCCATGTTCCATCAAAGCATTGATAGCAGGAATAACCGCCTCACCACCTTCTAATGAAAAACGTTTTTGACCAACAAACTTAGTGTGTAAATAACTTTCGAAAACTACTGCCTGAGTTAATTTTTTTAAAATGGTTTTTTTCTCGGTAGCGGAAAAGGAAGGTGTGTTTTTGTTTTTTTCCATGCGTTCCTGCAACCATTTAAGGACTTTGGGTTCACGCATGTATAAATATTCTACTCCAATACTCTGACAATAGGTTTGCTCAAGGTGAGCAATAATATCTTTTAATTTTGCAGCACCAATTCCTATTTCATTTCCAGCCTGAAAAACTGTTTCAAGATCTTTATCAGATAAGCCAAAATTTTCGAGGGCTAATGTTGGTTCATAATTACGACGCTGACGAACCGGATTTGTTTTAGTAAACAAGTGCCCGCGCTGACGATAACCGGTTATTAAGCCAATTACTTTAAACTCTTTTGTTACATTTTCAGGGATTGCACCACCATCAGATTCATAGGAAGTTTTTGCAAACTCAAAACCTTTAAAGAAGTCCCGCCATGAAGCGTCAACGGAATTCGGATCCTGGGTATATTGTAAAAATAAACTTTCGATAGCGTTTACATCGCTGGTGCCAACATAGGAAAATTTGTCCATTTTAATTTTCGTTAAAAAACAGGGCTAATTTAAGGATTTTAATGCGAAACAGGGCTAAAATATCGGAGAAACAATGTTTTATTTTAGACACTAAATTGCTACAAATTCTTATTTATTGCCTTTTATTATCAGACTGTCAATTCTATTAAATAAAAAGTCAACGGCTTTATATAACCTGGTTGTGTCACTATAATAACGCTTATATTTCTGCAAAGCGTTTCTATTTAAAGCTTCATATCGCGCGAACGCTCTCCGCATGTCTTTTTTAACAGGTTGGTCTTTTGGATTTATTGATTTAAAATAAGTTTTTAGATTGTTAGATTTAGGAATGTACAATTCGTCAAATTTTCTATCAATTGCTTCATGTTTTTTGCTTTTTTTGAAAGAAAACCCTAGTTTAAGGCCAATATTCATTTGAAAAAACCCTTTTTTCTCTGAATAAGAATATGGAAAATTTTTATCATAAGATTCCCTATGATCAACCTCATATTTGGTTTTGTCAAGTTTCGAGGTGGTAATTCCTAGGCCAAAATATGGCTCTACAAAAAGTTGTTTAAATCTAAATTTATTACCAATCGTTAAACCTATTGTATATCCATAACCATTAGCGTCTTCAAGATAATGATAGATGTAAGAGGAGCCTTTTCCATAATAATATTCCACCCAAACTTTATCATGATAGAGTTTTTCGTAAGCAAGATTAAGTCCAACATAAAATCTGGATAATTTGCTGAACTGAAATTTAGGTTTAAAGCTAATGCCGTATCCTTTTAAATCATAGTAATCCCATTGCCGGATTTTATCTTTGAAAAATGTATTCGGGCTGACCAAATAAACTGACACATCGAAGTTGTATTTAGGAAGTGGTTGATATTGAAACCCAAGCCCATATTCCCTTACGACATCAGCATAACCATAAGCATTGAAAAAATAATTGGGTTCAGGCTTAATTCTAGCCTTGGAGCCAAAGTTTTCAATTTGTCCAAAAATAAAATGGCTTGAGAAAACAAAAACTATTCTTAAAATAAAGATTGCTTTTTGACAGACAAGAAATTTCATAATTCAACTTTGTGTTAGTTAAATATACAACATAAACTCAAAATGCCTATTTTTGATATGTGAAATACGCAATATTATCAATACTTTTGTTAGCATTCTCTCAGGGATTATTTTCTCAGGAAAACCCAAACAGTAATTCTATCCAAAACTCTTTAAAAGTGAGGGCTTTGCAGGAAAAAAAAGCAGAGTACCATAAACGTACGAATGGCGAAAGTGATGGGTATCGCATAAAAATTCATTTTAGTGCAGATAAAACTAAAGCAAGAGAAGTCGAGGCTAAATTTTCTATAAAATATCCAAACGTTTCTACCCACGAAGAATATCAACAACCAAATTTTGTAATCAATGTTGGTGATTTTAAAACTAAATTGGAAGCTACTGAGTTATTAAAAAAAATTAAAGAAGATTACCCTTATGCTTTCATTGTAAAAAGTAAGGTCAGGCCTTTGAAATTAAATTAACAACATGAAAAATTTCACTATTCTGATATTGTTACTAGTAGTAGCTTTGTTATCGTGTAAAAAAGAACCTGAGCAATCGTGCGGTACCTGTTCGGTAGGGGGCAGTGCAACTTCAGCCGTTGGCTTTTCTTATGTTAAAAACGGAGGTACAGCAGTTTATTCGGATTCAGCCTTTTTCAATTCTTCCTACAAAACAATTACAAGTTATAAGAATGGGATTTCTACCCGGGTTAATATCAAAACAACTTCTCAAGCGCCAGGCACATATTCCTTTACAACCTCTGGAAATACAATCTCTTATACGGAGACAACGTTTACATATATTGGTTCTGGGGGAAGTATAAATATTACATCAAACGCTAACAATAAAATATCGGGCGACTTTGTAAGTAATGGAACAGGAGGAGGCATTATCAGTTTGACTGGCCAATTCAAAGATATCCCATTGAAATAGATATCTCACTCAGTCTTTATGATTTTCCGGGTGATTCTTTTCCCATCGACTTCAATCTCTAAAAAATAAATTCCAGGTGAAAATTTATTAAAATCCATTTCGGTTGTTTGGTCAAATAATTTTGTTTCCATTTCTCTACCGGTTTCATCATACAATTTTAGTGTTGTACTGCTTAAAGAAATAATTGTTAATGGTTTTTCTTTATTAATGGGATTGGGATAAATAAGTAAGTTATTATCTTTTAGTTCTATTATGCCTATTTGAGTACCGCTTTCCCAGTTTGTATCCTGAGTTTTGCATAAAACTGGAGGCCATACATAGGTTGCGCCATTGGGAGGAATATTATTGTAATAACCACCGGAGGAAGAACAACCATTTATAATAATATAGTTTTTACAAGCGATGTAATTGTAATTGGAACCAGCCCTTGTCTTTATCTGGCCGAGGTAGAGATGGCCGTAGTTAATAAAAGAGGCACCACATAAGGTTTCCAGTAAATACTCACCACAAATGGTACCGGTCGATTCAATAAATAAAACAGTGGGCGCATTAATGTTGCGATTCTGATTGATCACCATGTAGTGAGAAACTATAATGGAGTCGGGACTTGCAGGCACCTGATAATTACTCCATACGTTGGGGTCTTCCCAATTACCATCGGAAATGGTTTTTACTGTAAAAGCATTTGTTGTTGCGACAGAAAAAACACAGCTAATAAAGAGGAGCTTCAAAAACATATATATTAAAGATAATGAATTATTATTTTAGTAATTACATTAAATTTGCACCCAAATATTATATAAATCAACTAAGAAATATAATTCCCCATGAAGACAATCGATAATCTTAATTTTCAAAATAAACGGGCGTTGGTTCGTGTGGATTTTAATGTACCGCTCAATGATTCTTTTGAAGTAACGGATGATACACGGATAAGGGCCGCTGCACCAACCATAAAAAAAATAATTGAAAAAGGAGGCAGTGTGATTCTGATGTCTCATTTAGGAAGACCGAAAGATGGCCCAACTGATAAATATTCTTTAAAACATGTAGTGAGTACTGTTAATAAACTGACAGGCGCTGAAGTGATTTTTGCAGATGATTGTATTGGTGAAGATGCTTTTTCAAAATCATCAGCTTTAAAACCGGGTCAGATTTTATTATTGGAAAATCTACGTTTTTATAAAGAAGAAGAAAAGGGAGATGCTTCTTTTGCTGAAAAGCTAAGTAAGCATGGTGATATTTATGTGAATGATGCTTTTGGAACCGCTCATCGCGCTCATGCTTCTACCGCCGTAATTGCTCAGTTTTTTAAAGCAGATGCGAAATGTTTTGGATATGTGATGGCAGGCGAAGTAGCAAGTATTGATAAAGTGATTAACGGTGCCGAAAAACCATTTACGGCAATTGTAGGCGGAGCCAAAGTGAGCGATAAGATCCTGATCATTGAACACCTGATGGGCAAAGCCAACAATATTTTAATAGGAGGTGGCATGGCTTTCACTTTTGTAAAAGCAATGGGTGGAACAATTGGAAAATCATTATGTGAAGATGATAAATTAGACCTAGCAAAAGAGTTATTAGAAAAAGCAAAATCCCGAGGAGTAAATTTATATATCCCAACAGATGCAATAATTGCAGATAATTTTGCTAATGACGCGAACACTAAAGAGAGTACTATAAATGCGATACCTGATGGTTGGATGGGCTTAGATATCAGTAATGAAACCATTAAAACCTATAGTGAAGTAATTAAAAACTCCAAAACGATTTTATGGAACGGCCCAATGGGTGTTTTTGAAATGAGCAGTTTTGAAAACGGCACCAAACAAATTGCGCTGGCTATTGCAGAGGCAACAAAAAAAGGAGCGTTTTCATTAATAGGCGGAGGAGATAGTGTTGCCGCTATTAACAAATATCATTTGGCAGATCAGGTTAGCTACGTTAGCACTGGCGGCGGCGCTTTATTAGAATATATTGAACAGGGAAGTCTGCCAGGTGTAAGAGCTGTTGAAGCCTAACTTTTACCCCGTTTTTTCAGTGTTGAAAAGAGAGGAATAACCTCAGGCTAAAATCGAACTATTTAGAGTTTAAAAACCTATATTTGAATCCTTAACAAAAAATTAAAACATGGAATTATATTTAGATTCAGCGAACCTTAAAGAAATTGAAGAAGGTTTTAAATTAGGATTTTTAAACGGCCTTACAACAACACCTACTTTCATGCAGAAAGAAGGTATTACAGATATTGATGGTACAATTGTAAAATTAAGCAAAATCGTTCCTGTTCTTCAGATCGAAGCTTTAGGAAATTCAGCAGAAGAAGTTTTAGCAGAAGCTGAGCGTCAATTAGCTCTTGGCCTTGACCCTAAGAAAACAGTATTTAAAATACCTGTTTCTTTAGAAGGTGTTCGTGCCTGTAAAATGTTACGTGATAAAGGTTACTTAGTTAACGTTCATTTAGTATACACATTGCAACAAGCCTATATGGCTATGCAAGCTGGCGCAACTTATGTTTGCCCTTTAGTTGGCCGTTTGCAAGATCAAGGTCATGATGCTTTAGCGTTAGTACAACAATGTGTTGATGCAGTTGATTTATATGATTATGATACTAAGATCATGTTCTCATCTGTACGTAATGCAGAGCACGTTCGTAATGCGATTAACCTTGGTGTTCATACGATTACCGTCCCACTAAAAATTATCAAACAGTTAACTGAAAACAACTTCACTACATTAGGTACTGACCAGTTTATTCAGGATACACGTTTAATGATGGTTAAAGTGAAAGAAGCGATAAAAGGTACAAACCCAATTGTTTCAGAGAGTACATCTATTACTGACGCGATCATTAAAATGACAGAATTTGGCTATGGTGCAGTTACTGTCACTAAAGCGGATGGAAGCATAAAAGGAGTTTTCACAGACGGAAGTTTGAGAAAATTGATCGGAGAAAAAGGACGCGATATATTAACAAAAAATTTATCTGATTTGGAATACCGCGAACCAATTACGATTGATGGTGGCGTTCTATTAAACGACGCCAGCGTATTATTCAAGAAAACAAATGTGGATACTATCGTTGTAACAGAAGCCGGCAAGCCGGTTGGTATGTTAGATATTCAGGATATGAAAGGATAAATACAATTTAATGCATTTAAATAAAAAAGCTTTATCTCATTAGGTAAAGCTTTTTTTATAAATTACTTTTGAAAAAACAATATTACTATGTCACATCTTACACAGGTTTTTACACAGGTAGGCGGAGATTTTATTTTGCCGGAAGCATCTTTGATAGAAAAGATTAAAAACATCAAGGCCTTTGTATTTGACTGGGATGGTGTTTTCACCGATGGTGGAAAAGATTACCAGTTAAACAGCCATTTTAATGAAGTGGATAGTATGGGAACAAATTTGTTGAGATTTTCCTATTATTTAAACCATAAGGCACTTCCCATCACTGCAATAATTTCTGGGGAGAAAAACAGTTCAGCTTTTACATTCGTTGAGAGAGAGAGGTTCCATAATTCCTATTCAAAATTTGCTAATAAAATTGATGCTGCTAATCATTTATGTTTGGCTCATAACATACACATTAGCGAAATCGCTTATGTGTTTGATGATGTATTAGATCTTGGATTAGCGGAAGTGTGTGGATTAAGAATCTTTATTCCTCGTTCTTCAAATCCATTGTTTAACGAGTATGTTTTAAAACATCATTTAGCAGATTATGAAACCGGTAATACTAGCGGGCAGGGAGCAGTAAGGGAAGCCTGCGAATTAATGATCGGACTGCATGGCAACTACGAAACTGTAATAACAGAAAGAAAAAATTTCTCGGAAGTGTATACATCCTATTT